>NZ_CP011308.1:2100000-2217891 GCF_000987835.1 Sulfurovum lithotrophicum
ATCTCATTCTCTATCATTTTCTGTTTTTCTTTTTTTGTAGGTGTACGAAAAAACTTTTTTTCCCAATCTGAAGTGAGTTGGTCTATTCTCCCTTTGGAAATAACGATACTGTTCTCTTCATCTTCACCGTTTTGAACAAAAGAGTAACCAAGAAAGAGTAAACCGCCCAACACCAAAAAGTGCAACAGTGGTTCATGCAATAGTTTTTTTAACAAATTATCTGCCTTTTACGTCATATACTATTTGAAGCGTATTATAGCAAAGCAACGCTAATAAAAAGTAACTCCTTCCGGGTACTCCCCTGTGGTGACAAAAAAGTATTCAGGATGCTGGGTTATAATACGCTATCGACACATAAAGGGCAACTATGCATAGATTTTCATTCATAGGCAAAGTATTACTTTCACTGTTTCTGCTCATCTCTGCCCTTGATGCTATAGAACTTAACTGGGAGCACAACTACCAAAATGCTCTGGCAAAAGCAAAAAAAGAGCATAAGATGGTCTACCTTTTTGTAGGTGCAGACAAATGCAGACATTGCGACAGATTTAAAAAACAAACTCTTTCAAACAAAGAGCTCATAGAGACTATGAAAAAAGAGTATGTATTGCTCTATATGTCAAGAGACCGGCATGAAATTCCTGACAAATTTGAAAAATACGGCGTGCCCATGCACTACTTTTTGACTGCTGACGGCAAGATTGTTGCCGTAGTGCAAGGCAGTAGAGAACTGGCAGGCTGGTATGACGTACTCGATGAAGTTGAATTAAAAAAGGAGAAATAAATGACAACCTTTAAAAAAGTGCAGAAGACTGCCGGTATCCGGGAACTGATAAGATCAACCTTTGACGTGGACCTTCCACTAACAGGAAACTGGGGATACACGGCAGAAGAAGCAACTATTGTTGAAGCTCTGCCGGAGGGTATGCCGCTTCTTCAGCTCGAACATGTGTTTGCCTCCATACGAGCACACCTTGAAATGAATATTACCCAGGAGCCTGAAAACAGGTACGGCGGTATCAATCTGCATGAAAAAGAACGTGAACAGAGCAAAAGCGAAAAAGGCATTTTCGACAAAGTCACTTATGAGATTACTGCCATAAAAGAAGACCTTTACAATGCTTTCATCAAGGAATACAAAGAGGGTTACGGTAAAGATGGTTTTGACCTGGACGACCATTTTAAAAGAAGAAAAGAGGCTACACTTACCCGGGAAGTTATACACTACTTTGAAGTGAGCGCTTTCGGATAAGCACTCAATAAGCACTAAAAAGATACTATAATTACTTATATATATTTAACATAATGAGGTATTATCTATGGATTCTTCAAAAAGAAAATTTTTAGCACTCTCCGGTCTCACTATCGCCTCTTCCCTCTGCGGAAGTGAAACTGCCGGCACTCCAAAAGAAAAAACACTGCCAAAAAGCAACAAAGCGGCTATTCCTGACACCAATAAGCCCAGAGTAGTTGTCTTGGGCGGTGGATGGTCAGGACTCTCTATTGCAAAAACCGTAAAAGAGTTCTCTCCCCAGGCTGATGTAGTTTTGGTTGAAAGCAGGCATGAGTTTATTTCTTGTCCCATAAGTAATTTATGGCTGGTCGACAAAGTCAACCTTGAGTACATTACGCATGACTACCTTCAGGCGGCCCGAAACTACAACTACACTTTTTTCAATGCAACAGCCATCAATGTAGATAAAAAAAATCGTATTCTGCAAACGACGCAGGGAGATATCGCATTTGATTATCTTGTCCTTTCTCCGGGCATAGACTATGATTACTCCAGATGGACGACGGATACGGCACTGGTTGCAAGATTAAGACAGGAGTATCCCGCAGGCTTCATCCCGGGCTCCGAACATATGACGATCAAAAATAAAATACACAATTTTAAAGAGGGAAACTTTATCCTTACCGTTCCCGGCGGGAACTACAGATGCCTTCCTGCTCCCTATGAGAGAGCCTGTCTGATCGCAGACTACTTTAAACAGAAAAAGCTCAAAGCAAAAGTCATTATTTTGGATGAGAACAATGCGATCACCATTAAAAAGAAAGGCTTCTCCTCTGCCTTTGACGAACTCTACGCCGACTACATAGAATATGTTCCAAACAGCACGATTAAAAATATTGACTTGGACAAAAAAGTGGTTACAACCGAGATGGATGAATTCACATTTGCAGATGCTGCTTTCTACCCTCGTGTCAGAGGTGCAAAGATCATAGAAACCATGGGATTTGCAAAAGATGCCAAAGATATGATGGAGGGGCACATCAATCCCATCACCTATGAAGTCATAGGTGAACAAAACATATTTATTGCCGGGGATGCAAGGCCAATGGGCTTTTCCAAATCTGGGAATACCTCAAATATTGAAGGAAAATATGTCGGAAAAGTTGTTGCGCGACGTATCAACAAAGAACAGTCACCTAGGTGGGAATCACCTATAACCCTGTGCTTTTCTGCTATTTCCCTAAAACCTTTTAATGCTATCTATATCTATACCAAATATTCTTTTGACAAAAAAGACAAAAATCCAAAAAATATAAAATTTATAGACTGGCAGAAGTTTAGTTTTACGGAGACAATAAGTAACGAAAACTGGAAAAAAACCGGTAAGGTCGATGCTGACTCTATTCTGTCATGGGCTGATGCTTTATATTTTGATATGTTTGGTGCCAAATAGCCAATTACTGCAAATCAAAAATTTTAGATTGTGTCAATTCAAATTTCAATTTGAATTGACAACATTATTACTTCCCATACAATAACATCTTCATATGAAACATTACAGATATAAAGCTAAACCATACCCAGTACAAAATTTTGGTATTTGCACATATGTTTAAATTGTAACTTTATTGAAATGAAGAGATGATTTACGTGGAGGGCCATAAGCTCCTCTATCCTTGGATGAGGAGTTATAGGTTAAGAAGATATGTTTTTATTATTCTTCTGTTGCTTCATTTACAGCTGCATTCATTGCTTTTTGTGCTTTAAGCAGTACATCTTTTGATGCTTTATCAGTTACATCGATAGAACTGATCCAGTTATAGACAGACGGGTAAGCGAAGTGTACGGTTTTATCACCTTTTTTCTTATACATAGAGAAAGAACATGGGGCAAAGGCACCTGCTTCAGGGTGAGTCTTGGAGACTTCATAGATCACTGCTACTTTACAGATGGAGTATACATCAAAAAAGTCATACGTGTCATCTCCCGCTTTTGCCAGATCATCGCCAAGTTTATTGTAACCCGCCAGAACAAAGCCTGCTGTCTCAAGTCCAGCTTCCAGCTCTTCCTGAAGTCCATCCAGTTCATCCTCTATCTCGTCAGGCTTTACATCCATTTCCATTGTAAATCTTTTGACAAGGTCACCTTCCGGCTTTGCTATCTTATAGTGAGTATCTTCAAATTTACCGTTTGGCATAGCCTTTGCGAGAACATCCGCAACGTCTTTCATATAGGCAACAAGATCTGCATTATCCGCAGGAATACCGGTGATCTTGGCAATACCTGCTGCAGACATAGATGATACGGAAATGTTTTTTTCACCCTTTTTGGTAAAGATAGACATACTCAGTGGGGTAAACAGGGCTATATTTGGATACTTCTTCAGCAGTTTGGTCACTGCATCTTTTTTATGGAGCGTCATAAGATTGTATGCATCATGCGCGTGATCCTTGAACTTAGCCTCAAACGCTTTATTCATATCATTGTTACCGGTAATGTAGAAACCTGCATCCTTGAATGCTTTCTCGATCGTTTTTGCGTTTACTTTACCGCCTTGATTGTCTGCCGTATAAATACGGATATCCTGCGCAGCATTTACCGCTACTCCAAATGTTAGCAATAGTGCTACTACCAAACCTTTTAACTTCATGTTGTTTCCTTTAATGTTGATTTTGTATCAATTATCTTATCAGAAAAGCCATAATAAATCACTTTTTTTATTCTTTATGTGGTGTTATAAGCTAATGTAAACCAAATGTGTTACATTATGCAATTTAATTCAAAAACTATTGATGATCTTTTTTACTTTTTTTCATCATTTCTTTTTTGACATAATCAATATTGCTTTGTGTTTTTCGCACTATTGAATGTCCTTCCCCAAATATCTTTTCCCGTATTTCTAAGGTTTTATTCAATTCCTTCAATGCTTTATTATATTCCCCAAGCTTAAAGTAAACCAATCCTATATTGCTATAGGTCAAAGCCGTAGCATAATGCTCCTCACCCAAAGTCTCTTTTCGTATCACCAGCGCCTTTTTATAATACTCCAGTGCCTTACTGTACTTCCCCTGCTTTCGGTAGACCCCGGCTATGTTGCTGTAGGTAATGGCTGACGCACGATAATTTTCTCCAAAAAGTTTCTTTTGTATTTTAAGAGAGATCAGATAATTATCGATCGCCTCTTTGTATTTCCCCTGCTTACTGTAGATACCGCCTATATTATTGTAGGTTGTTGCTTCGGTTCTGTCATCTTCATCCAGGAGTTTCTTTTGCAGTTCCAGTGCTTTGAGATTGTACTGCAGGGCTTCATCGTACTTTCCCATCTTTTCATAGTAGTATCCTATCTTGGAATAACTGATAATATTCTCTTTACCATCTACCCCATACGTTTCGATATCCGATTTCAGCTGCCTGAGGGCATATTTCACAGCTTTCTTGTAGTTACCTCTCTTTCTGGCAGCTTCCGCAAGATTGTAGTCCGCACCATGCGCCCACAGTAATGTAGCGCCCAGAACAGCAACACCAAATAATATTTTTTTCATTTATATTCCTTGCATATCAATCTTATATTTTATAGGGAAATGTGTGTCTTTCTCAGCATGAAGCATACTGTTGCATTGTGGCATAGGGTCAATCTAAAAGATAGATATCGTCGCCCGTTCTGATCTTTCCGGGTTCTGTCACCTTGGCAAAAATGCCTCTGTCATTTTTAAGGAGTTTCGGCAATTTTGCATCTACCTGCGAAAGGCCTTTACATAGTGTACAGTGCTGGCTGATCTCCAAAACAGCATCGCCGATCTGAAGTCTTGATCCGCCCGGAAGATGGTACGGATTATAATCCATGAGAATATTTTCACCCAATACACCATGAGGCAGCTCAATATCGTGCTTTTTCGCAAGTACATAGCTGTACATCGAAGTAAGCAGGACGGACCTCTGTATGTTTTGGTTGTAGTGTTTGTCTTTCACGATGCCTTTGGTATCCAGGAGCATCTCATCAGCAGCGCTGCGACCATCGACAGAGGAATAAAATAATGAATGAATATTACCGACTTTAGTCATTTTATTTACTTTCATTACTCTACATCATTATAGGCTTTGGTGCTCACCAAATGTAAAGTATCAAGGAATTTAGCTTCATCCCTGTAGCCTACTTCATCATATACAAGTTCTCCATTCTGATCAAAGAATAGACAACTTGGATACATGGGGTATCCTATCTCTTTTGCAAACTTAAGCTTGCTGACTTTTAAACCGTCAAAAGATACAATGCCTTCATCACGAACATTGATATCTACAAAAATAAAATCTTTTTTTATCTCTGCTTCTACCTTTTCATCATCAAAAGTGAACTCTTGCATCTTGAGGCAGTAGTTACATCCTGTGATGTGCAAAAAAACCAATATATGTTTATTGGTTTTTTTTGCATCATGTACAATCTGATCAAGATCGATGTCATTGGCAAACGCTATGCCGATAACAGTCAGGAGCATAAAAACAAGTCGTTTAAACTGCACTTCTTTTACGCTTCCTCGTCTTTCTCTTGATCGTCACCACCGCCATCACTCTTTTCAGCACTGTAGTCGATCAGATCATCTTCATCGAACATTTCCAGCTCTTCATAAGATCTAAATACGTTTCCTGGACTAAGTATCCAGTACAGGTCTTTGTCTTTGAATTCCGGTAAAGTCACCTCTTTGGTAATAAGATCGGCAACGACACCCTCTTCCATTTTTGCAAGGACTCTGTCTTTGAGCAATGCGAAGTATTGTACGGACTCATCTGCCGCCGATTTGTCAGTGATAAACCCATGTCCCGGAACCAAGTGTTCCCATTCTCTGGCTCTGATCGCATTAATCGCATTGATCTGTCCGACAACAATACCGTCTCTATTCGAAGTTACCCTACCGTTCATAACAACATCAGCAGCCAATACTACTTTGTCATCCGGCAAATAGAGGAACCAGTCATCTTCAGAGTGGGCATAACCGACTCTTACATATTCCATATTCACACCGGAAATAGTGAACTTGCTAGTCTCTTCAAATGTTTTATCCACTTTTGCAAGCACGGTACCTCTGATTGCATTCTGGTAAAGTGCCTTGATCATTCTGGTTTGCATACCGGGATAATCTTTCCCATCAACATGTCTCGGACCGTAATAGTCCTCATTGATCAATGGCGTACCATAGATCGTAGCACCGAATACTTCTTTATAGAAGTTGTTACCCAACCAGTGGTCATCATGCTCATGGCTGATAATAACTGTTTTCACAGGCATATCAGCGATTTTTTTCATCTCAGCATACGCTTGTTTTGCAAAGATATATGACGGGCCTGAATCCCAAGCGATCCACTGGTCATCACCTTTGATATAACAACTGTTTGACATGTATCCGGCATTATCTTTTGTCGGCATTTCGAGCGCACCGAAGAAACACCATACACGTTCACTTACCTGTACCGGCTTTAAGTTGTAGTTCCAGTCGGGACCGCCACCCGTATGTGGTTTGACCCACTCATGAACAATGAAGTTACCATCAGCATCCAGATGGCTCGGGTGTTCGACTTTTATACTTTTATTACCAATAAAGGGTATTGCCGCAGCAAATGCCACTATTATTAATATAGCTAATAGACTTTTCATAAGTGTCCCTTATTTTATTTTCTTCTTACCTATCTTTGTTTTACCATTATTATCTGTAACTTCAAATACCAGTTCATCACCTTTTTTCGCTCCCGTAAACGAGAATTTTATCAATGGATTCTCCGACATAAATCCACTTGTGTCAGCTTCAAAGACAACTTTACCATTTGCCTTTCCTACAATACGCTTAATATACTGAACGTCAATTTTCTTTTTCTCAGCCTCTTCTTTGTCAGCCATAAGACTTTTAAACATTGCTTTTACTTGAACAACGCCATTTTTCTCTTTTGCTTTGATTTTCATTTTACCCATTTTGTATCCTTTTTTTAAATTTTTATGTATATCTTTTTTTACTCAATTCATTTCTCAGTCTACTGCGATAGAGGTTGAATCAACCACCACATCCACCGATAGATACATCGATCTCTTTTCCAGTTGTATAGAGTTTTCCATCTCTTGTTTTTGCTACGATTGTAACCAGTGCAGTTTGTCTCATTTTAATTCTGAATGAGTAATCTACTTTTTGACCTTCCGGCACAGAGAATACTACTGATAGAGATCTGGGGTTTGCATCTTGGAAAAGTGCGATCGTTTCAATGTCCAGGTCACTTTTAAGTGTAATAGGAATCGATCCACCGTTTTCTGCCAGTTTTGGCGCTACAAATTTGATCTTGTCTGTTTTTTCCAGTGGAGCATCCCCAAACAATGCTTTGATTGCATCTGTAGATTTCGCTGCTTCCCAGGCTTTTGGTTTAGTCTCTCTAAAGTTTATAGCATGTAGTTTTGCCATTGGTGTTAACATTACTGCTGCTGCTGCAAGTCCCAAGCCTAAAAATTTTCTTCTTTCCATTGTGTTTCCTTTAATTTGAATTTGGATTGCAGGAGGAGTCACCTCCGCTTGCAATATTTTATTGTTTTATTGTGAAGTAAAAGTGAATTTCACTTATTTACTTGCACCCGCCATATACTCAACGATCTCTTTGATGTCTGCATCACTAAGGTCCATATTTCCACCTTTTGGAGGCATGGCACCTGTACCTTTGATCGCATTTGCAAGTACTTTATCCATACCTTTTTCCATGACTTTCTTCCAGGCATCGGCGTCACCTACCTTAGGTGCACCCATGGTATCAGTACCGTGGCAAAGCTTACAGGAAGCCTCATACAGTTTCTGACCTTTAGAAGCACCCTGGCCTTTTGGCTCCGGCGGAAGATCTTTGGCATAAGCGTACGGAGGTACAACGTCTTTCATCTCATACTTGATCTTCATTACCTTCGGAGGAAGTCCTTTTTCACCAGGTCCTGAACTTGGATCTTTACAGTCTTTCATACATCTTTTACCCATTCCGATATTTTTGGCACGGTCAGCAAAGAATGCTTTGACATTTGCAGGGCCTTTTGGTCCATCGATATCAGGGTAGAAACCATCTTTGTTAGGGAGAACGACTTTCATCAGTTTCTCTCTGTTAAGAACATAATCATCATCCAACTCTTCCCCGTCTATCTTTATCTCATTTTGCGCAAGAATATAGGCAGTGATCGCATATACTTCATCATCAGTCAAAGATTTTGGATGTGCATACGGCATTGCATCTCTGATATATGTGAACAATGTAGTGGCATATGGCCAGTAGGTACCCACTGTTCTTTTTGGTGCATCCATACCCGGCTTGATTCTCTGGTTTTTAAGCGTTTTGACAATACCGTTTTCATCTTTGTCCTGATTACCTCCGGTTAATTGAGGGTAACCCTTTCCTCCGCCACCAAACTCACCGTGACACACGGCACACTGTGCTTCGAAAAGTTCATCTCCAAGCTCAACGGAGCCTTCACCTTCAGGCAAACCTTTACCGTCTGGTCGTGCGTCGACATCCCATGCTTTGATCTCGTTCGCTGTAGGTGTTCGGCCATACCATATACCTTTGGTACTCTGTGTGTTGTATCTATATGCTGTGTAAACACCGTTTTTTCTCGGATAGATCACACCACCGTCGATCGCGCCCGGTTTTGATTCATAGACACCCGGCATACATTGAGTGGCAGCTGCAACAGCAAATGTTGAGCTCATCATCAATGTCATACCGAGGGTCACTAATTTACGATCTAACTTGAACATTGCTTACCTCCCCTTTTTCATTTACTGCCCATGTGATGATTGCGTTCCTGTGGTAAACACATTCGACACCCACTACACCTTTTTCCTGGTTGACTGTCGGCTGAACATCGCCTGAGTCATCGTAAGAACGGCTTTGCAGTAACAATGGCTTGCCTTCATACTTGTACATATATGAGAATCTGGTCCAACATTTTGGAAGGACCAAGCCTTTTAACTGTGCTTCAACCCAGTTCTTTCCACCGTCAAAACTGATATCTACACCCTTAATGGTTCCATAACCGCTCCATGCCAAACCTTCGATCTCGACAAGATCACCTTTTTTAAGGTCTGTCCAGTCTTTTTCAGGAGCAGGAGAAGTAATGATCGAGTTCGTCTCAAGTGCATAGAAATGCTGTATCGCTTTTCCGCTTGCTGTCAACGCCGTATACTTTGAAGTCTCCTCTTTTGCATGCCATGGCTCATCACCAAACTCAAGTCTCTTCAACCACTTGACACACAGGTTGGCTTCCCAGCCCGGTGCGAACAGACGCACAGGATAACCCTGCTCATCACGAAGTGCCTCACCGTTTTGTGCGTAAGCGATGATGACATCATCAAGTACTTTTTCAACCGGCAGTGTTCTACTCATCTCCGAACCGTCGGAACCTTCAGCAAGCATCCACTTCGCTTCAGGCTTGAGTCCGATCTCATCGAGGATCGTTTTAAGACGTACACCGGTCCATTGTGCACAGGACATCATTCCTTTGACAAACTGGGCCGTACCGAACTGAGGCCCCTTCCACTCGGCGGCGGAGTTTGAAGGACACTCGAGGAAATAGATAAAGCTTTCGCTTGGATATCGCTTAAGCTGATCAAGTGTAAGCACAATAGGCTTCTCTACAAGACCGTGTATCATCAGTCTCCACTTGTTTGGATCTACATGTGCAACACCATTGTGTGTACGTGTAAAGTGTAGCCCGTTTGGAACAATAATACCTTTCAGTTCTGCGATCGGCGTCATTGAAATGGCCGCGTGCATATCTCCGGCTGAAGACATGAGCGCTGATGTTCTTCTGACAACATTATGCTCATACTTTGACGGTACACCATAAGGGTTTTTGTTGCACTCGTCTCCAAGTGTAGTACCCCACTTTACATGATGAACGATATTCGGATCATCTTTTGTGCTTGCTTCACTTGCCAAAACTGCGCTTGGTGCAGCAACAGCGGTTGCAGCAACAGCACCGGCAGAAGCCGTTTTCTTAAAAAAATCACGTCTGCTGACAGATGCTATTTTTTCTTCTGTTTTTTTATTCAATTTTTCTCCTTTATATTTTGATTGTATCAACCCAGCTCAAGAATAAGCTCTTTCCTTCTTGTTGATAAATGTTCCAGAATCTCTTCTCCAACATCTTCTCTGTCTTGCCATTCCGACTCTTCATGAATATTGAAAAGTTTTTTAAAATACTCATAATGGCTGTCGCCACTTGTGACTTTAAAAAAATAAAATCTCCTGTAGCTCACACCGTTGATATCGCTAATGGCAATTTTTTTATTCTCACTATCTTGATACACCTCCTCTTTAATATATTTTAAAAAAAAGTCGGATTTTTTCAGCCAGCTGTAGAGAAGCAGATCTGAAGACTTCACTACTTCATAGGTCTTTGCCGCCTCATCATCCAACTCTATCTGGTAAATGGTTTCGTCCAACTCAAAACTGTCCAGTTCATCATCGTACGTGACAAGTTCAAAACTCAACTGCATACGAAAAATCCTTCTACCATGTGTTATGCTCTACCCGAAAGCATTCCATACATAGTCATCGGTTTCAGTAAATAAATTTTCATCAACCACCACATCCATCTCTCAACCGTCGGGTCAAGCGGGAATGAAGGTGTCGGTTTTACTGTCCAGTCAAACTCTGCAAGCATGACCGTACCGATATCGGTGATCAATGGACAAACCGTATAGCCTGCATACTTGGCTTCAGGTTTTTTACCGTTCATAACTGAAATAAGGTTATCTACAAGCACTTTGTATTGCTTTCTTGCAGATCCGCCTGTTTTACCCATCGGTACCTGAGCAATATCGCCGATAGCAAATACATTCTCATATCTGATATGCTGAAGTGTCTCTTTGTTTACAGGTACCCAGCCTTTGGCAGAACCCAGATCTGATTCCGCGATCTCTCTTGGAGCGATCTGCGGTGGCACTACATGCAGGAAGTCATAAGGTACTCTTCTTTTTTCATGCTTTGGAATAACCTCGAAATCTTTCAGAACAGGATCCCATGGACCTTTTTCCTGCCATTTAGCATCAAATACAGCCTCTTTTTTCTCTTTGTCTACCTCTATAAGATTATGTCTGTAGTGCCACTTGAATTTTTCCCTTTTAAACTGTCCGAGGATGGCATCATGATACTCAGGCACACCGAACATCGCTCCACCGTTTGGATAGAATGTAAGTTCTGCATTCTCTCTTGCGCCTGCCTCTTTCAGCCTTGCATTGGTCAAATACATGATCTTCTTTGGGGCACCACCACATTTGATCGGTGTATTGGGATGCGTGAAAACAAAGTTTGTCTTTTTGCCGGATTTGGCCTGTGCGATGTACTTTTGCATCTGCTCCCAGGTTTTGGTTGCACCTTTGGCCGTATAGATCGAACAGATACCGTCATCACCAAGCGCTTTAAGAAGTCTCTCGTTGTCACCGGCAGAGTATGCACGACCTGCTTCCTCCAGTCCTCTGATTCTCTCAAAGTCAAGCTGCAGACCCATTGCAATGATAAGGTAGTCGTACGAGACAACTGTTCCTTTGTCTGTAGTCAACTGATTCTTTTGAGGATTAAAGAGTATACCTTTCTCCTTGATCACTTTTACACCGTCCGGCAGAAAATCATCTCTTTTAAAGGCAATATCGTCTTCATCCCAAATTCCGCCACCGACAAGTGTCTGGCCCGGCTGGTATGATACTGAGAGTTCCTGAGGTTCGATCACTGTAATATCAGGATTGTCAAGGTGAAGTGTCAGTCTTGCCGCGGTACTCATACCTGAAAGTCCTCCACCGAGGATGACTATCTTGCCTTTAGCATCAGTTTTCTCTATCTTCTTTTCTTCTTCAGCATGCGCACCTGTAGCACCGCCCATAAAAAGGCCGGCACCGGAAAGACCTGCCATTTTCATCGCATCTCTTCTGCTCATACCGTGAGCTGACAAGTCTTTATCCATCTTCGATAACATTTTTTCAATATACTTATTATCCATATCTATCCTTTACTTTAAACCGTTGACATATTTGGCAACAGCATCGATCTCTTCCCAGGAAAGGTCTTGCGTTGCACTTTTCATTACCGCACCATAGCCGTACTTGTTAGGGAACTGGTAATCTTTTGCTTTTATACCGCCTCTGTACTCTTTCAGCATTTTGGCCAGTACAGCTGTATCCATTCCGGCAATTGGAGCATAGGATGCTCTTGCTATCCCCGTAAAGCTTGTCTGCTTACCATCTTTTCCATGGCAGATCGCACACTCTTTTGCATAAATTTTATCGGCCTGAGGCGGTAACAGCAAACCAGATTTGTAGGGCGCTTCAGCAGCCACAAGACCAACACCAGCCAATAGCATAGAAAAAACTACTCTTTTCATTTTCAACCTTATTTTAAATTTTTTATTTTCACTATTTGAAAATAAATTTTCGTTGCCAAGTATAATATTTTTTCTCTTAATTGTAAAGTCAATTTATTAAAAACTACAATTTAGTTAAAAAATATTTCATTTAGTAACTTTAATGTTTTACATAAGAAACTATAATAATATAAAGTATTTTATACTTATAGAATCTAAAAATCACCTTTCGCACCGAGATCCATCATTTTATACATAGTATCTCTTACATGTTCTGCCTTCGTCATCATTTCAGGAGGCAGCGTGTGCCCGCCAAAAAGCATAAGCTCCATCGCCATGGTAATCAGCCATCTATCACCCTTGTCATCTTCTACGATAAGGATTCTACATGGCATAAAAGCACCGAATGCCAAAGAATAATCAATAAACTGTTTTGCAATACTCGGACTGCAGTAGTGCAAGATTCTGATGTACCTGTTGCCTTTACCATCTTTGATCGACTTATCAGACATATGGGAATCACCGACCTGGACCATGTTCGCATCGGTTGCGATACTCCTCATAGCTTCTACAACATCTTCGGTAGAAACATCCGGGTCGATCTTCACCCTTCTGACCATAGCATCTGTAGCCCTACCTGTTGTAAGTACTTTGTCGAACATGTTCATATAAGCACCTATTGCTTTAGGGTCAAGCTTTGAAGCTTTTTCCATCTTATCGCCCAAGTCAAACTTTACATATGCAACAATTGCGCCAATGATAACTATGCCACCTATGACTGCCAAGAAACTCTTCAAAAATTTCATTCTTTCCCTTTCAATTTCATTATTGCATAGTTATATTAATTGAATATTACTTTGCAATAATCGTATTTAATATGATTCCATAATCAATACATATTATTATAACTGAACTTCTTTTAATTGTATTATATAATAATAGTTATAGAGAAAAATAGAGAGAGAAAATATTTTTTCATGATTTTATATCAATCAAATAGATTATAGTAATAAAAATATATGAGATATAGTCAGGCTATACGGAAGAGGAGCAACAAAGGGCAAGCCCTTTGTTACATAATTTTAGAATCTGTATCTGAGATACGCTCTGAAGTCCTGTGCCTTATCAGCAACCATGTCACCCATACCGTACATAACTGCTTGATCCATAGTTAATGGATTTCCTGAAGAGCTACCAAAGAAACCATTACTTCCGCTGTAATCGTAATCAATAGCTACGTATCTTGCCTGGAAGCTCATTGCTTCATTGATCTGGTATGTATAGTTCACTTCCCATGCATCACCACGTGCAGCAAGCTTCGAACCGATCATTGTGTCTTCTGCATAAGTGAATGGTCTCCAGTGTTCTGAACCGTGATTGAACTCCAGTCCAAGTGTACCATACTCAGAACCCTCACCTACTGGAAGGTAGGCACCAACCCACCAGGAAGTTCCTGTTTCATTGTCCATAGACCCCAGCATTCCTGGAGCATTGATTGTACCGCCCATTCCATTAGGAACAGTAACAGTATTTCCATTCGGACGTGTTTTGCTCCATGCCAATGAAGCAAATACTTTTGCATCAGCAAAATAACCATCTTCCGTGATACCGTCTACCAGAACAGAGATCGCAGCACCGTCCATATCACCTACTTGACTCATAGTACCATTCCAGTTTCCAAATCCGTCAAGATTAATATCAGGAAGGTCAAAAGCTCTATACCAAGTTGTTTTTACAATGAACTGACCGTCATTGTATGGCTCAAAGATGAATCCGCCCAGTTTGATGTCTTCCATACCGTTCATTTCAACATCTGCATTTGGTGTTGATGTACCGATAAGTGGAACGGCATTCGTAGAACCATATCCAAGACATACCTTGAATGACATACCCGGCACACCCGTAACGTTTGAAAGATCAAGTTTTGAACTCAATCCGTCAAATTCAACATTGATCACGTGAGCAAGCGGTGACTGTGCCGCATCGTCCTGACTCAAGTTTGCCAAAAAACCATTAGTAGAAGGTCTTCTACCGATAGAGAATGTCCAAGGAATGTCTGCTCCGAATGCTTTGTCTCCAAGGTACAACCAGTATGCCTGTCTTACATGCAACGTGTTGTCACGAAGTGCTTCATTGCTTGTCCAGTCAAAAGAATCAAATGGACGAAGCATAGGATTGTCAAAACTTGCACCGAATGCCTTGTTCATAGAAAGCTGACCTTTAAATACATTATGTGTATCCGGTGCATACGCCATGTTCAGCCAAAGTCTCATGCTGAGCAGTGAGTCATTACCATATGAATTCCCACTAGCCATATCATAGTTGATATTGTCATACGCTGTTCTGAAGTCTACACCCCATTTAATGTTGTCGTTTGCTGACTGAGCGTTGATCTTCCCTGTTTTAGCTTTGAGTTGATCGATCTGTTTCTGAAGATTTGCGATATCGTCTGCAGTTGAGGCGAATGCAAAAGTAGTTGCAGCCGCTACAAGCGACATAGTTACCATTTTTTTCATGTTTACTCCTGTGATTTTTTATGTTTGTCCAAAAAACATGCAAATACAGTTTAAACAATTAACCTTAAGTCTTACCTTAAATTAACAAAAAATTAATAGAAATTCAAATTAATTAATATGTAGTTATCAATCTCATAAGAATTACAAGGGTATTCTTGCGCTAATATAAGCCAAACTACGGATTTGGATAAGTAAATAGAAAATGAATGCTTTTAGTGTTAAAAAACCGTCACTGCAGTGTCAATCCATACAACTCATGATAGGTTTTCATGGCGTACCTATCCGTCATATCGGCGATATGGTCTGCGATCACCCGTTCTTTGGTACGGACATCCAGCAAAGCTTTCTGATGGGGAGGCAAAAGGTCCTGGTCTTCCCTGAATGCTTTGTAGAGGCCTTTGATACACTGTTTGCCCGCATGCATCTTTCGTACGATCTTCTCATGCCGGTAGAGTTTGGTCAGCAACAGTTTTTTCAGTCGCTTCAGCTGGCTTGCCTTTTCTTTGGAAAAGCCTATAGGCAGCTTCTGTGTCGCTTCGAGCGTTGCGCAGATAGGCATCTCCTCCCGGTATGTTTCTGCACCTACTTTTGAATGGACAATAAAATCTTCCACCAACAGTTTGATGAGCCCCGCTACAAAACGGTGACGGTAGAGCGGTTCACCTCTTGCAACACCCTCTTCCTGTACCATGGCATCCACACTCAGGCACAGTTCATCCTGCAAAAGCTCCTCAAAAGAGATAAGTCCATATTTGACACCATCATCAATATCATGCGAAGTATAGGCGATCTCATCGGCATGGTCCACGACCATCGCTTCAAGAGAGGGATGTTTGTCAAGAGCAAAACGTGCATCCAGCCCTTCCAGGAAAGGTTTTTTGTAAGGGTATGAATGTTTCAGCACCCCTTCGAGCGTAGCAAAGGTCAGATTGAGCCCATCAAATTCCTTGTAACGCTTCTCCAGTTTTGTCAACACCCGGAATGACTGGAAATTATGCTCAAAACCAAGTACCCTGCCATCCTCTTTCAACAGTCTGTCCAGTTCATCTCCGCCTACATGCCCAAAAGGGGTATGTCCCAGGTCATGTGAAAGTGCGATCACTTCGGAAAGTGTCTCGTTCAGCCCAAGCATCCGTGAAAGTGTCCTTGCAATCTGGCTGACCTCCAAAGAATGTGTCAACCGTGTACGAAAATAATCGCCTTCATGGTTCAAAAAAACCTGTGTCTTGTACTCAAGCCTGCGAAATGAGCTGCAGTGCAATACCCTGTCCCTGTCTCTTGCAAAAGGTTCCCTGAAATCTTCCCGGAATGTATGAAATCGCTGAGTTGGCTGCATGAAATACCTTTTGTAGGTTCTTTATTTGCTATTGTAACTAAAATCATCTCAAAATTGTTTTTTTAACTTCTGCCTACATGGCTACGCTTTGCTCCGACCATTTCGGTTCCGAAACTATAAATGACAAGCAGTTATCATTTACTTAACGTTTCTCATCTAAAAAAAATGATGAGAGAAACAATGCCTCGATTAAAATAATTGGAAGTTTGGTAAACAAATAAAAATAGGGATTTAGGTATATAAAAGGAAGAGATGGGGAGCAAAAGCTCCCTCAAAAGATAGTCAAGATGACTTATTTGGCCAGTGCCGCCTTGGAAGCATCTGCAATTTTTGCGAAACTTTCAGGTGCATTCATTGCCATATCGGCAAGAATCTTTCTGTCAAGCTCGATATTTGCAAGCTTGAGACCGTGCATGAATCTAGAATAGTTCAAGTCATTGAGTCTTGCTGCCGCATTGATACGAACGATCCAGAGTTTTCTGAAATCTCTTTTCTTCTGTCTTCTATCTCTGTAAGCATATACGAGTGAACGCTCGAGTTGTTCTTTCGCTTTTCTGAAATGTTTTCTTCTACCGCTGTAGAACCCTCTTGCCTGTTTTAATAGTCTTTTGTGACGTCTGTGTCTTACAACACCAGTTTTTACTCTCATGGTTTTCCTTTACCTTATCTTTTTAGAATCTTAAGAATCGGTGTCAAACATTCTCTCTGTTTGAACTTGCCCCTGATCGGGGGAAATAATACTGACTAACTAAGAATATCTTAGTTGATCATCTCTTTGATGTTTTTGGCATCTACTTTATCGACATGTTTGGAACTTCTCATTTGTCTATGGTGTTTACCATCGACTTTTGTAAGAATGTGACTTCTATATGCAGTCCCTCTTTTGATCTTGCCGCTTTTTTTCACTTTAAAACGCTTAACAGCGCCTTTTACGCTTTTCATTTTTGGCATATGCTTACTCCCTATAGAATTTTTCATGTTCGACAGACTAAACGTTTATCGACATAAAATGGGACGATATTATACCCAAATTATCTGAAAGGTTTATTAGGACACTCCCCGGTGAAGCAGTTCACCTTTATTTAACACTTTCGCCTTCACGGCTCCACTTTGTTCCGACCGTTCCGGTTCCGAAGCTACAAACATGAAGCAGTTCATGTTTGCTTAACGCGTTTGCCTTCGTGGCTACACTTCGTTCCGACCACTCCGGTTCCGGCGCTATAAAGATGAAGCAGTTCACCTTTATTTAACGCGCCTCATGATAAAATCTATACTATTAAATCAGAGGGCGATCCGTGGATAAAGCAGCAGAGATACTTTCCCAGAAGAACAAGCTTCTAACAGAAGTTTATTTCGATCTGCAGCGCTATTTTGAAGAAAAATACGGCAAAGACGCCCTCGTCCTCATGGAAATCGGTACTTTCTTTGAAACCTACGAGGTAAATAATGACGACCTGAAAATAGGCAAGGCAAAAGAGATCGCCGAACTACTGAACATCCAGCTGACACGAAAAAGCAAAGCCATTCTGGAGAATTCCATTTCCAATCCCCTGCTTGCTGGAGTACCCACCGTTTCGCTCGACCGCTACTTAGCACGGCTCATCGCTAGCAAGAAATACACCATTATCGTCGTAAAACAGAAAGGGGAGATGCCCAACGTAAAGCGCTATGTAGCAAACATCATCTCTCCGGGTACTAACTTCGAGTACCTTTCCGAACCCAGCGAGAACAATATCGTCTCACTCATAATCGATGAAAACGCCGGTATCTACTCAGTAGGGTATGCCGCTATCGACGTGAGTACTGGTAAGACTATCTGTAATGAAACCCACTCGACACGTGATGACAAGACCTATGCACTCGATGAAGCCTTTAATCTGTTACAGACCTACAGTACATCCGAAGTCATCATCACCCTGGAAAGCAAAGAGATAGACAAAGAGTGGATCATCCACTATCTTGAACTCTCATCCCTACACTACAGTATTAACATAAAACGATTCAGGATCGCTTTCCAGAATGAACTCTTTACCCGAATCTTCGAGATCAACTCTTTTCTCTCCGCTATCGAATATCTGGACCTTGAGCGTCATCCCTACACGACAGAGTCTCTGGCTATTCTCATAGACTTCATCATCGAGCATGACGAAAGCATTATCGAGAAGATGAACCGGCCGCAATTTCTTGGCAACAGCCGATACATGTACATCGGAAACAATGCCATGGAACAGCTCTCCGTCATTTCAAGGGATCCTGCCGACATCACACTGCTCGACCTCATAGACAAAACTTCCACAGCTTTCGGAAAACGCCTGCTTAAAGAGAGATTGCTCAATCCCATATGCGACAGGGAACTGCTTGAAGAGCGTTATGACCTGACAGAGAAACTTCTCCCGAACATTGACCGTTTTGAGACCCATCTCAAACAGATATATGACCTTGAGCGCATAGCGCGACGGATCAAACTACGCAAACTCCATCCGGTGGAACTTACCTACATTGCCATGTCCCTAGAGTCCATACTGAACCTGCTTGAAGATGCGCAGGAGAATGCACTCGAAATAGACAACAGACTGCTAGATGAAAGTAGGGAGATGCTTACGGTACTTGAAGAAACCTTTAAACTGAACATCTGTGCACGCTTCCGCATTGAACAGATCAATGACAACATCTTTAAAAACGGTGTCTACCCGGCTATTGACACTATTGTCAAAGAGCAGCAGAATGAAGTCAACAAGATGGACAGAGTTGCCGAGCATGTTGAAGCCCTGTTCAACAAAGACAAACTCTTTAGCGGCAATACAAAATATGCAACAGTGAGCTATCTGGAAAGCGAAGGGTACTACCTCAATCTGACAAAAAACCGCTTTACACTGATAGAAAAAGAGTTAAAGAACTCATTTGTCACCATTGACAACCAGCACCACTTCTTCAAGGATTTTCACTACAAGTATCTCAAGAACACCGTAAAGGTTCAGGCACCGCTTTTTGAAGAGATCACCCGTTCCTATGAGACAGCACAGGTCAAACTGGTCTCACTCGTCAAGCAGCGATACATTGAAAGCCTCGATATGCTGGAAAATCGTTTTTCTTTGCTTCTTGACAAACTCATTGCCTTCATTGCCAATATCGATGTGGCTATCTCAAATGCCAAATGCAGCCGAAGCATGAACCTCTCCCGTCCGATCATAGAAGAAGGGAATTTCTATGAAGCGATCGGCCTGCGCCATCCCATCATAGAAGCCAATGACGAGAGAGGCATCTATGTACCCAATGATATTTTCCTGGGAGAAAACAACAATACGGCACACAATCATATTACTCTCAATGCCAGCAACGGTGAAGATGTCTACGGTATGCTTCTCTACGGCATAAACTCTTCAGGGAAATCCTCTCTGATGAAAAGTATCGGTCTATCGGTCGTACTTGCACAGGCCGGATTCTTTGTTCCGGCAGTAGAGCTTCGTTTCGGTCTTTACAATAAGCTATTCACACGGATCGTCTCCAAAGACAATCTTTACAAAGGACTCTCTACCTTTGCCATTGAAATGCTTGAACTGAAGAACATCTTCAATAGAGCAGATGAGCATTCATTGGTCCTTGGAGATGAGATAAGCCAGGGGACAGAGACAGAATCTGCCCTTGCCATCGTCTCAAGTGCCATACTCAAACTGATCTCTCTGAGATCAACTTTCATTTTTGCTACACATTTGCATCAGCTGGGCAACATACCGCAACTGCAGAAGCTCAATCATCTCATCTTCCTGCATCTTGACATCAGATATGACGAAGACAAGGATACACTCATTTACAACAGAGTACTGCAGCTTGGGCAGGGGGACAGTCTTTACGGCCTGGAATTTGCCAAGTCTCTGCATATGGACAAGGGCTTCCTGCAAACAGCCCAAAGCATCAGAGAAAACCTGAACCATTCAGACAGCGATATCAAAAAACTGCGAAAACAAAAAAGCAGCAAATATAACAAAGCGCTTTATCTCAGTAAATGCGCATTGTGCGATGCCAATGTCGAAGATGTCCATCATATAGCTGAACAGAAAGAGGCAAATCAAGACGGACAGATAGACCACTTCCACAAGAACCATAAATACAACCTCATACCACTCTGCAAAAAACACCACAACCTCGTCCATGAAGGAAAGATCATCATCTCAGGTTTCGTGATGACGTCGGACGGATTGAAGTTGCATTATGAGGTAAAAGAATAAAGTAGTTAATGGGATAAAAATATGGTTATAGTAAGAAGTAACAAACAATAATAAAACAAATGATTAAAAAGAGTAGAAGTCATAGATAACTCAAAGTGGCAGCGACCTACATTCCCACAGACGTAGCCTGCAGTATTATCGGCGATGGGAGGCTTGACTTCCAGGTTCGGAATGGAGCTGGGTATGACCCTCCCTCTAGCCCCACCACTAAGAGAAGTAAATACACTGATTTGTGTACTTAATTCTCTTTGCTTATGGAAAGCTTGAGAAGCTTAGTATTGTTAAGAGCCTATCGAATGTTGTTTTTGGTAATTACAACTTTAAGAAATACATCTTGTAAGTTTGCACTTAGCAAGGTAGTACCTATTGAAGAATAAAGTAAATACAAACGATCTATTAGTACTGGTCAGCTAAATGACTTTCATCACTTACACACCCAGCCTATCAACGCAGTAGTCTTCTGCGGATCTTCAGGGATGATTCATCTTGGAGTTGGCTTCCCGCTTAGATGCTTTCAGCGGTTATCACATCCGAACATAGCTACCCAGCGATGCCCTTGGCAGGACAACTGGTACACCAGTGGTTCGTTCACCCCGGTCCTCTCGTACTAGGGGCAACTCTCCTCAATCATCCAACGCCCACGGCAGATAGGGACCGAACTGTCTCACGACGTTCTGAACCCAGCTCGCGTACCGCTTTAAATGGCGAACAGCCATACCCTTGGGACCTGCTTCAGCCCCAGGATGCGATGAGCCGACATCGAGGTGCCAAACCTCCCCGTCGATGTGAGCTCTTGGGGGAGATCAGCCTGTTATCCCCGGCGTACCTTTTATCCTTTGAGCGATGGCCCTTCCACACAGAACCACCGGATCACTATGACCGACTTTCGTCTCTGCTCGACATGTACGTCTCGCAGTTAAGCTGGCTTGTACCATTATACTCTGCTGTCGATTTCCAACCGACATGAGCCAACCTTTGTAAGCCTCCGTTACTTTTTAGGAGGCGACCGCCCCAGTCAAACTACCCACCAGACATTGTCCTCCGCCGGGATAACCGGCGCAAGTTAGCAATCAGAATATATAAGGGTGGTATCTCAAGGATGGCTCCGCTGCAGCTAGCGCCACAGCATCAAAGCCTCCCACCTATCCTGCACAAATATATCCCAATTGCAGTGTCAAGCTATAGTAAAGGTGCACGGGGTCTTTCCGTCTTGCCGCGGGTAGGAGGAATTTTCACCTCCACTACAATTTCACTGGATCCCTGGTTGAGACAGCTCCCATCTCGTTACGCCATTCATGCAGGTCGGTATTTAACCGACAAGGAATTTCGCTACCTTAGGACCGTTATAGTTACGGCCGCCGTTTACTTGGGCTTCGATCAAGAGCTTCGTTCCGAAGAACTAACCCCATCAATTAACCTTCAAGCACCGGGCAGGCGTCACACCTTATACATCCTCTTGCGAGTTAGCAAAGTGCTGTGTTTTTGATAAACAGTCGGGAGGGACTCTTTGTTGCAACCTCTTTGGCTTTCGGACGCGAAGTCCTATACCAAAGGAGGCACACCTTATTCCGAAGTTACGGTGCTAGTTTGCAGAGTTCCTTAACCAGGGTTCTTCCACGCGCCTTAGAATACTCATCTCACCCACCTGTGTCGGTTTACGGTACGGGCAACTATTAATACACTTAGAGGCTTTTCTTGGCACGACGGTATCAACGATTCTGGCTTTACTCCGAAGAGCGCAGCCAGCCTGTCAGGTCTCGAAAACAGCCGGCGGATTTTCCTATCCGGCTTATCTACACCCTTCGAGCCACTATTCCATCAGTGACCTCGTTTAACCCTATGCGTCCCCCCTTCGTACTAAACTAATAGTTGGTATCGGAATATTAACCGATTTGCCATCGCCTACCCCTTTCGGACTCAGCTTAGGACCCGACTAACCCTACATTGACGAGCATCGTGTAGGAACCCTTGGGTTTACGGCGAACGGGATTCTCACCCGTTTTATCGCTACTCATGCCTGCATGCTCACTTCTAGCCGCTCCACCACTCCTTACCGGTATGGCTTCAATGCTGACTAGAACGCTCTCCTACCACTTGAACTATTGTTCAAATCTACAGCTTCGGTGTCTATTTTAGCCCCGTTATATTTTCGGCGCAGAATCGCTAGACCAGTGAGCTGTTACGCTTTCTTTAAAGGATGGCTGCTTCTAAGCCAACCTCCTGGTTGTCTAAGCAACTCCACATCCTTTTCCACTTAAATAGAACTTTGGGACCTTAGCTGGTAGTCTGGGCTGTTTCCCTTTCGACGGTGGATTTTATCACCCATCGCCTGACTGCCATGAATTCACATGAGGTATTCGGAGTTTGACTGGGTTTGGTACCTTGGTATAGGCCCTAGCCCAATCAGTGCTCTACCCCCTCATGTTTCGAACATGACGCTATACCTAAATATATTTCGGAGAGAACCAGCTATCACTAAGTTTGATTGGCCTTTCACCCCTATCCACAGGTCATCGGAGAAGTTTTAAACCTTCACCCGTTCGGTCCTCCACTAGCTCTTACACCAGCTTCAACCTGCCCATGGATAGATCACTTAGTTTCGGGTCTACAGCAACTAACTTGGCGCCCTATTCAGACTCGCTTTCGCTACGGCTTCTCGTTTGATTAACCTTGCTAGTCACCATAACTCGCAGGCTCATTATGCAAAAGGCAGTCCATCACCCTGTATAAAACATAGGGCTCTGAATGATTGTAGGCAGATGGTTTCAGGTTCTATTTCACTCCGCTTGCCGCGGTTCTTTTCACCTTTCCCTCACGGTACTGGTTCACTATCGATCCTGGAGTAGTATTTAGCCTTGGAAGGTGGTCCTCCCATTTTCAGTCAGGGTTACACGTGTCCCGACCTACTCGAATAGTCCATGGTTAGTTTTCGTTTACGGGACTTTCACCCTCTACGGTCAAGCATTCCAGCTTATTCTACTAACACCCCACAGAGTTTAGGGCTAATCCCATTTCGCTCGCCGCTACTTTGGGAATCTCGGTTGATTTCTTTTCCTGCAGGTACTGAGATGTTTCACTTCCCTGCGTTCGCTCTCCTAAGAGTGACATGACTCACGCCATGCCGGGTTGCCCCATTCGGAAACCCGGGGATCAAAGCTTCTTGGCAGCTCCCCCCGGCTTATCGCAGCCTAGTACGTCCTTCATCGCCTCTCCTGGTCTAGGCATCCACCATCTGCCCTTAGATTAATTTGACTTAATTCTAAGGTACTACCTTATTAAATGCAAAATGAACTGTTTGTGTCTTACCACTTTGGTTCGTTTTTGGTTGTTTAATAAGTTTGAAGATTCTTACATCTTCTTTTTTATTGAGTTTCTTGCACATGAAAGATATCATTATCAAAGAATAAATTCTTTTCAAACAATATGTTTATGTTAAATTGTAATTGTTCTGTAAAATTTGACTTGATCTCTTAAATAAATAATCAATCGCGTCTCGTTTTGCAACATTACGTTAGACTCTTAACAATAATAAGTTAAATAACTTTTAGACAAATGTCTAATTCAAATTTTCCAAGGAAAACTTGCATTAAACATATGGTGGGCGTACCAGGACTTGAACCTGGGACCTCACCCTTATCAGGGGTGCACTCTAACCAGCTGAGCTATACGCCCATATGCATTGTTTAAAGAACCAAATGATCTTTATCAACCAAACATAAGCTACTGAACAAACAGTGCAAACAAACCATCGTCTTATCGATTGTGATGATACTCTGTGAGGAAATATCATCTATACTCTTGAAAGGAGGTGATCCAACCGCAGGTTCTCCTACGGTTACCTTGTTACGACTTCACCCCAGTCGCTGATCCCACCGTGGAGGGTAGCCAGTTTAGCTTCCCCGCTTCGGGTGAAATCAACTCCCATGGTGTGACGGGCGGTGAGTACAAGACCCGGGAACGTATTCACCGTAGCATAGCTGATCTACGATTACTAGTGATTCCAGCTTCATGTAGTCGAGTTGCAGACTACAATCCGAACTGAGAACAGGTTTATAGATTTGCTCCACCTCGCGGTATCGCGTCTCATTGTCCTGCCCATTGTAGCACGTGTGTTGCCCTAGCCGTAAGGGCCATGATGACTTGACGTCGTCCTCACCTTCCTCCTCCTTGCGAAGGCAGTCTCACTAGAGTCCTCGGCCGAACCGTTAGTAACTAGTGACGAGGGTTGCGCTCGTTGCGGGACTTAACCCAACATCTCACGACACGAGCTGACGACAGCCGTGCAGCACCTGTTTTCGAGCTCCCGAAGGCACTCCCGTATCTCTACAGGATTCTCTCAATGTCAAGGCTAGGTAAGGTTCTTCGCGTATCTTCGAATTAAACCACATGCTCCACCACTTGTGCGGGTCCCCGTCTATTCCTTTGAGTTTTAATCTTGCGACCGTACTCCCCAGGCGGAATGTTTAATGCGTTAGCTGCATCACCGAAGACACTAGGCCTCCGACGACTAACATTCATCGTTTAGGGCGTGGACTACCAGGGTATCTAATCCTGTTTGCTCCCCACGCTTTCGCGCCTCAGCGTCAGTACTGTTCCAGAAGATCGCCTTCGCTTTTGGTATTCCTAGTTATCTCTACGGATTTTACCCCTACACAACTAATTCCATCTTCCCCTCCCAGACTCTAGCCTAATAGTTTTGGATGCAGTTCTATGGTTGAGCCATAGGCTTTCACATCCAACTTAAAAGGCCGCCTGCGCGCGCTTTACGCCCAGTGATTCCGAGTAACGCTTGCACCCTCCGTATTACCGCGGCTGCTGGCACGGAGTTAGCCGGTGCTTATTCATATGGTACCGTCATTATCTTCCCATATAAAAGGAGTTTACACACCGAAATGCGTCATCCTCCACGCGGCGTTGCTGCATCAGAGTTTCCTCCATTGTGCAATATTCCCCACTGCTGCCTCCCGTAGGAGTCTGGACCGTGTCTCAGTTCCAGTGTGGCTGATCATCCTCTCAGACCAGCTAGGCGTCATTGGCTTGGTAGGCTCTTACCCCACCAACTACCTGATACCATATAATCTTATCCCTTGGCGAAAAAACGTTTCCCAACTATGATTAACATAGAAGGAGTATGAGGTATTAATCACCGTTTCCAGTGGCTATCCCTCTCCAAGGGGCAAATTAACTATACATTACTCACCCGTCCGCCACTTAGCTGACACTCTAGCAAGCTAGAGCCGTTCTCGTTCGACTTGCATGTGTTAAGCACGCCGCCAGCGTTCACTCTGAGCCAGGATCAAACTCTCCATTAAAAATAGAATGGTTTGAACCATTGTCAGAATCACTTAAGTTATTTCTACTTAAGTTAATTCATATCACTTTTTTGTTAAAAAGTGCAAAAATTAAATCTCAAATAGACGTTGATTTGTTTACTTATATTTGGTTGTCAAAGATCACTCAATAACACTCTTTCTAGCAACTCGCTAGCTCTCCATGTGTTGTTGGACGCGTATTATAGCACCGAATCCCTTCCTTGTCAAGGGTTTTTGCGAAATATTTGTGTTTTTTTTTGTTTTTTTTCTTTGCTTACATTATATATAACAATAGAGCACAATATTTTTTTAAAGATACAAACTATATTTCGCTATAATCTTTTCAAGAAATTATGGATCGGGAGAGAAGATGTATCAGTTGGCGTATGAGAAACCGAAGGTGACCTTATTGCAGGAGTCCGGTCTCGGGGTTGCGGAAATAGCGGCAAGGACCTGTTATGACAGTTTTGAGAACTCGGAGAACGCGTCTGTCAAACATGCCATGGAACATCTTGACAGAGATGCCGTCAACAGCATAGACGACTCCGACCTGCTGAAGAACCTTGCCTGGGTGCATCACCATCACTCCATCATAGAGCATGCTACACTGAGTTACCTCATTCAGGGAACATCAAGAGGGGTACTTCAGGAGCATGCAAGGCACAGGCTGCAGGCCATCTCTGTTCGCAGTACACGCTACACGATGTCTTCCATCATCAATGCATTCGTCGCTTCGATCGAGAACGAGGACCCTTTTGCTTTCTTTTTGGAAAAACTACTTGCACTCAAACTCTTTGTCATCAGCGATGAGGAGTACCTTACCATAGAGATCCGTACCATCTTCGACAAGCTGATGTTCCAGTACGAAAGAGATGATGCATTCATAGACTCTGCCGTTGCTAAATCCTCCTTGCATTATATTAAGGATTATGAGGGAGATGCAAAGAAGCTTTTTGAGCTGCTGCAAAAGGGCAAGAAAAAACGAAATGTCGGAGACAAGTTCAAGCACATTGTCTCGGACAACTGGAAGGTCGATATGGTGGTCACTTTCAATATACGCAGTCTCAAGAACTACTTTGACCTGAGAGATTCGGGTGCAGCATGGTTCCAGATACAGTGGCTTGCACAGGCAATGAAGGAGGTCACACCAATCAAATACCTCAAGCTGATCGATAAAGAGTATCGGAATATAGTTGATCGCTAATTCTCTTTTAGAATGTATCGTATTCTTATGGATACCTTAACAAATATGATAAAATTAATAGAAAAATAATGAAATTGTTATTATTTTGTTAAAAGACTTGACATTCGTTAATATAAAGAGATATAATTTTATTGTAACTAAAAAATATTCTAAAGGAATAAAAATGAAAAAGTTAAATCTTTCTTTGGCAGCAATTTTTGCAATAGGTACATTCGCAGTAGCGGGTGGGGATATCGCTCCGGTAGAGCCAGTAGTTGAAGCACCGGTAGTTGAGTCAACCGGCAACTTCTATATTGGTGGTGCCTATGGATATGGTGACATGGATGTCTCAGATGCAGGATACAGTCATGATGAAAACTTTGACTCCTTTATGTTGCAGGCAGGATACAAGTTTAATCCATATATCGCCGTAGAGGGTAGATACTGGTGGACCAGTGGGAACGACTGGGATAATTCGGGTGAAGACTTTTCCGCAGACTCATGGGGTATCTATGTAAAACCAATGTACCCTGTTACCAATGAGCTTGACATCTATGCATTGCTCGGATACGGCGATACCGATCCGGAAATCGGTGGTTCAGGACCAGATTACGATACAGACGGTTTCCAGTGGGGACTTGGTGCTTCGTATGACGTGACAGAAAATGTAGCGGTATTTGTTGATTATGTAAGCCTGTATGATGATACAAATGATGGTGAAGATCTTACCATTGATACTGTCAACTTTGGTGTAACTTACAACTTCTAAGAAACACCTTTTTTACCAAGCTTTCGGGCTTGGTATTTTTTTCTTCCATTTTTTTCTGCAGATCTTCCATCTTTTATTTAATCTATTTGACTATAATACTTGCTATTCAGATTTATAACAGGAGCACGCTTTGCGCTTTACGCTTTTTTTACTCTTTTTCCTTTTTTTCCATAAACCCCTTTTCCCCCAAACACTCTCTGTCGAGACCATCTCCTCCAACATACAGAACGACCTTCAGACCAAGCTCCATGGAGAGAACAAAGCCATCGTACAGAACCTTTATGCCAGGACAGGCAACAAACCTTTATGGATAGGCTCCACTAACAAGCAGAAGATGAGCCAGCTCATTCAGTCCCTGAATGATCCGCTCTACAATTACAAGAACAAACCTTTTAACCAGAAAGCGATCAAAAAACTGACCTATATGCTGGACAACAACCAATATTCTGCTGCCAAAAAGGCAGCAGTCTATGCCCGTCTTGATATCGTGCTGAGCTCTGCCTTCATACATCTGGTACGCTTCATCGTGCAGGGCGATGTAGACTGGGCTCTGGTACAGCAAAAGTTCAAAGCGCTCCGGGAGAGTGACGATATCCGTGCAGACTGGGAGATATCCCCAAAGTCTTTCCCGGACGAAGAATCATTGGCTCAAGCAGTTTTCATCGGAAATATACGGTCCTACCTCGATTCTCTGCTCCCCATGGAAAAGGAGTACAGACGGCTGGTCAAATTGCTTGAAAACTACCGTGTTATGAACACTTTTCCAAAAATAAAATACAGCAACACCCCCTTAAAGATCGGCGATTGGAGTCCCCGTGCCAAGGAGGTTAAAAGACGTTTGCAGATCTCCGGAGATTACCCCAAAAGTGCCCCTGTTGACTGGAAATTTGACCGAAAGCTGGAAGAGGCAGTCAAAACCTACCAGAAACGGTACCTGCTGAAAATAACCGGGCAGGTTGACAAAACAACGATGTATTACCTTAATCAGCCTGTCAAAAACAATATCCGGGCGATCATTGTAAACCTGGACAAGACCAAGCTCTACCCCAAACATTTTGAAAATGAATATGTCGCTGTCAATGTGCCTGACTTCAACCTACGCTACTACAGGGATGATGAGATGATATTTAAAACGGGGGTTGTTGTAGGACGTATTGACCGGCCTACCCCAATTTTCAGTGACAAAATAGAGTATATGGTCATTAACCCTACCTGGACGATCCCGGACAACCTTATCAAGCGGGACCTCATTCATGTATTCCGTGAGAACCCTGCCTATCTAGAAGAGAACAACATTCACGTCTTTTCAGGCAATAAGGAAATCAATATTACCCAGGAGATGCTTGACCCCTACGAACACAGTGACAAAAAGGTACCCTATCGCTTCGTTCAGTACCCTGGAGATACCAATGCGCTGGGGCGTGTCAAATTCATGTTCCCGAACAAATATTCCGTCTATCTTCACGATACTGACAACAAAAGCCTCTTGACAAGACGCTACAAGATTTACAGTTCGGGATGTATGCGTGTTGACAAACCATTTGACCTGATGGACATTCTGCTCATACATGCCAAAGGTACCTACACCAAAGCAGACATCGAAGCAATTATCGCGACTGACAAACCAAAAACCATCAGGCTGAAAAATGCCATTCCCGTACATATACTCTACTTCACTGTTTTCGTAGAAGACGGACTGGCCTATTTCAAGAACGATATCTATCTGTATGACAAGATCATAGAAGAGTCCTGCGAAGGACACAAAAAAGCCACTTTTACCATGCCCAAAAAACGTATGGGACGGGTAAAAGAAGTTTCCAGATCAAATTAAAGGCGGCAAATGAGAAGCATCACGCAGCTAAGCCTAACACTGACAGCCCTTTTTCTTTTGACCGCCTGCGGTAATGAGAGCCCAGAGAGAAAAATAGAGACATTCAAAAATCCTGTCGATACCTATATGGACAGCCGTGTAAACGCGATGGATGATGCAAAAGCTGCCGTGGCAGAAAGCAACAGGCGGAACAAAGAGCAGGAAGATGCCATGAAGGCACTGGTAAAATAGTCAGACGCTTCTTTTTCTTCTTAGTGTTATCAATATTTTCCCTGTTTGTATGGTATGATACAGCTAACCAACTGTTGGAGACCGCAATGAAATCTATACGACATATTATACTTCTATCTCTTTTTTTGCCTCTACTAGCTTCTGCGGAACTCTTTTATGTAGGCGTGCTGGATAAAGAAACAAGGTATAGTGAGCAGATACTACTGTCAAAAGCAAAGCTTGGACACTTGGAAAAATCTGTGCGCAATGCATGGAGAGATGGGTACAGAATTACCAACTTTTTCCATTCTCCGCGACGATGGACTGTTGTTTTGAGCAAAGATACACGTGTAGGCAAGCAGATATATATTCATCACAGACAGATAGATGTATTTAAAAGGGAGGTGCTGCGTTTTTTCCGAAAAGGATATGAAGTCGTCAATGTGGAGAACGGCGTAGGTGAATGGGTCGCCGTTCTTGACAACGGAGGCACTTTGAAAAACAGCAAGATACGTGTTACCCGTGAACTTGAGGAGATGGAAAAGATCATCAAGAGGCAGAAGAAGAAGGGCTTTGACCTCATAGATATGGAAGCGGCAGAAGGATTGTGGGTCGCCATTTTTGCACAACACTCCGGATACCTAGCATCACATTATACTTTTAGCGAAACATGGGAAGCATTGACTAACCAGATTGACGGGGAATGGAAGAGAGGCTACCGGATCGGAAACCTTGAGCATGGCTCAAACAGGTGGTTCGCGCTCTATGTCAAGCGTAAAACATCCCCGGAAGAACTCTATATCAGGAAACATGATTACCGTACTTTCAGAAGTACGGTACGAGCATACTGGAAAAAGGGATACAGGATCACGGATCTTGCGGTGGGAAGGAATTGAACCCCTGAATAAAATGTCAATTTGACATTTTTTAACATCTCTTTTCAAAACCATTCTATACTCATAGAATGAAAACACTCAGACAATTACATAAAAATGACAAACCCAGAGAAAAACTGGCTTCCCGAGGTGTACAGGTGCTGAAGAACGATGAGCTTTTAGCCGTACTGCTCGGTTCCGGTGTGCAGGGGAAAGATGTTAGAAAGTTGGCTAAAGAGATCGTCTCCATAATGGATGACAATTTTGACAAGCTTTCCCTTGATAAACTATGTGATATTCATGGCCTGGGTATAGCCAAAGCTTCTCAGATACTTGCTGCCATCGAATTGAGCAAACGCTATCTCATCCATTCCCACAAACGTATCTGTTCTGCACGGGATGTCTATGATGAGCTTAAACAGTTCAGCACCAAAACCCAAGAGTATTTTCTTACTATCACTCTTGACGGCGCTTCACATATTATCAACACGAGAACTGTCTTCATCGGTACACTGAACCAAAGTATCGTCCATCCCAGAGAAGTGTTTGCCGATGCTATTTCTGACAGGGCCGCGGGTATCATTATTGCCCATAACCATCCCTCCGGTACACTCGAAGCCAGCAGGGCTGACATACAGATCACGCAAAGGCTCAAGGAGGTCTCCAGATTGGTCGGCATAGAGTTACTCGACCATGTCATACTTTCCAGACAGGGATATTACAGTTTTTCGGATGAGGGACTGTTATGATATGCTGCCGGACCATTACCCCAACTACTTAGAGGAACTCAAGCATCAGTTTTTAATTCATAAATATCAGTAGCCGGCGAGATACAAAAAAGCTTATATTCATCTATAATGTCCTTTTTTGTCACTGTCTCAAACCCGAGTTTCTCTGCTATTTTTTTCAGTGACTCTATCTCCTCGGGATGCATTGTAATAATTTCAAGCAACAAATCTCCCTTGTATCCTCTGTAAGTCCGAACATCCATAATGTCAAAATCAAGTGCACGTCGGATCATCTCTTTTCGGTCTTCATCCATGCTGCCCTCTGATGAAGCTAGCTCTGAAGCAGCTTTCCTTTGGTTCCAGGCATAGAGATCACCGTCGTGTCCCTCTGAGTGATTGTTATCCATTTCATATCCTCCTATACAAATAATATAAAAATTATATCATATATAAATGGGATAGGATCAAAAGCAATGTTGAGAATCGCACCGAGAATTGATCATAAGTAAAAAGAAAGAGATTTGACTAACGGGGACTATCTATATTTATGGTAAAGCCGTATAATCAAAATGAGCAATACTCTATTCTTGCTTAAAACCGAAATCCGTATTTATCTCTGCTTAAGGGTCTTGTAATTTTTACATCCATCCCGAAGACCTAGTTCGCAGGCCTTTTTAAAAAATACTTTGGCCTGAGTGAAGTCTTTTTTGATCCCCTCCCCGTTTGTGTACATTGTCCCGAGGATATAACATCCAACTTTACCTCCCAGCGCACATGTCTTTTCAAGGAATTCGGCGGACTTGGCATAATCCTTTTGAATACCCCTGCCTTTGTAATACATGATCCCGAGGTTAAAGCACCCTGGCGCAATATCCTGTCCGCATGCTTTTTCGAAGAGCTCAGTGGCTCTTGTGTAGTCTCCGCTGTTGTGGGCTTTAAAGGCTTCATCCAGAGTGCCGGAAAAAGCTATGACTGACCACACCATTAAAATTGAGATAACTTTACCCATCATTCCCCTCCCTCTTTTTCGCTCTTTTATTACGTCAGTATAGCATTTTCATTTTTTTTCGGATGTTCGGTCATTTTCCCGGCAATATCTCTGCGGGAACTTTTGGGAACCGTTCCTTGAGCTTTGTAAAATAGGAAGGGTCGCCGATACATTCCGGATTTTCTTCTTCAGTGTATGCTAGCTCTGCGACCTTCCATATACCATCTTTTCGATACATCAATGCAGAGATATCTTCATAATGGCTCTTGCCGTCCCGAGACTGTGGAATCGTATGGACCCAGGACCATCCATTCTTCACTTTCATGTATTTTACGATAAAGACCATTTCTGTGCCCTGTAATTCTTTCATCTTCTTTCGCAATGCATCAAGAATAGTTTTGCGTACAGGACTACCCGGCAATACTGAGGAACTGAAATTTGTACGATCTGCCTCATGCCTGCTGTCTACTCTAGAACCCAAGCACGAAACAGAACTGCCTAGAAGTGAAAAAAGAGTGATAGTCACTACAGCAGCTAGTGAAAACCTATGACATTTCATCTGATCCTCCTTCTGTTTTCATAAAATATAGCATATATATGATTAGATAAAAGAAAACGCTAATATGCAGGATCGAAGTAATTGTATAAAAGATTTAGGGGAATATTTTAGTAGTATTTATGGCAGAGAGGAAGGGATTCGAACCCTCGATGAGTTGCCCCATACACGAGTTCCAGTCGTGCGCCTTCGACCACTCGGCCACCTCTCTACGGTCTATAAGACCTCTCCCCAGATGGCTGCGGCACACGAGAAAGAGGGGTGGGCTGCTACGTTCCCGTCCTGACCCGTTGTCCCTCAGTCCCGTTGCACAGGTCTGAAAAGAGGCACGCGAATTATAGCAAAAGAACCATTAATCGAGGTTAATGCAAGGTGGATTTATCCACCAAAAAGTTTGATGTGTCCATGAGAAAATGGATTTATTCATGGTGGGTAAACCCACCCTACGCGTCTTTTTCTGTATGAGCAATACTCCACTCATTGAACGGCAACGCTTCAAAATGGAGCTTTTCAATGTCAAAGGTATAGCTGTTGGCTACCGTGACAATGGTGATCTTCCGGATACCGTGTTTTTTATAAATGGAAAACTTGTTCTGCGATTTTACCCAGAGACTTTCTTCACTCTCAAAAGGAGCAGGGATAATAAGTTCATGTTCTTCAGTGACATACCCATGTACGCCCAATGTTTTAAATTGGATGCCGTGCTTTATAAGCGTAAGGGCGATCATGCTATCGAACTGGTTACCGAAAGACTGCTGGGCGGTGAGGTACTTGACAAAAGCGAAGTCGTACATGATCATCTTCTTTCCGCTTCGCTTGATAGCATTGTCAATGAAATAGAGCAGTCCCTCTTCCTGAAAGTGTTTGATGGTACTGTAGACAAAATCTTTGGAAATCCTGAAGTGCTCTTTGGTAAAACTGTATATCTGATGCGTGGTCATGGGCTGTGTGTTGTAGCGTGCGAGAATGAGGATAAGGGACTGTTCGTTGGGACTGAACTGCTGCTGGAAGAACTGTTTCATAAAGAGCGTAGTGTTTTTGGTATGTTTTGCCATAGCAGGGAGGGTGCCGGCTTTGAGAAAATGGTTGAATGCCACAGTATCCGAACTCGCATTCTCAAAGGCGAAGAACTCCTCATAATCCAGAGGGAAGAGCTGTACCGTGGTAAACCTTTCGTCCTTTAAAGGAATTCGGCTTATGATAATGAGCCGCTCCACGGAGGGAAACATTTCAAGCATCCCCTCCTCATAATGATCCAGTATCAGCTCTTTGATATGATACTCTTCCATGTATGCCTGCAGGGGAAGCGTATCGAGGGTGTTGAGGATAAGATTGGGATCTTCGAGGTCGATGTAGAGTGTCGCTTCATCCTGTTGCTTCAGGTAGTCAAGTACCAATGCCGTTTTGCCGCTTCCCCTCGCTCCGTGAAGATTGATATTCCCCGCAGGGGGGATCTCGGTCTTTCTCAATATGTAATGATCGTTTACGGGTGGATGTTCATGATAATGTTCCAGCAGATCCATTGAATAATCTCCAAACTTTCCTTTTAGTAAGGAAATAAATTTTCATATTGTACCGTTTTTGCTGTTAAAACCATTGCACCTTTCAAAAAGTTTGGATATAATTCGCGTTCCTAAATTTATGTTAGAGGGTCCAAACCCTGTGTTTTAGGCACCTTGGCTTTGCCATGCTAACGAGTTCTTTAAAGGGTAAATATGGAAAAAATTAGATTAAAGCTTAAAGCTTACGATCACAGAGTGTTAGACAGATCAGTTGCTGCTATCGTTGATGCAGTTAAACGTACAGGTGCTGAGATTAGAGGGCCGATTCCAATGCCAACTAAGATGAAGCGTTATACTGTTCTTAAATCACCTCACGTAAACAAAGATGCGCGTGAGCAGTTTGAGATCAGAATTCACGGAAGAATGATCGATATCGTTTCGGCAACTTCAGACACAATCGATTCACTGATGAAGTTGGATCTTGCGCCTGAAATCGAAGTTGAAATCAGATCAATGGACAAGTAGGAGTAGAGAATGGAATTTATCGTAGAAAAAATTGGTATGAGCAGAACTGTTGATGTACCAAGTGTTCCAGTTACACTTCTTAAAGTCGTTGATACGAAAGTTTGCGAAGTGAAAGAAGACGGAAAAGCACTTGTAGCGTATAACTCAAGCAAGAAACTCAACAAGAGCATTGAAGGTCAGCAGACTAAATTCGGTGTTTCCAAAGAGTTCAACAAGTTCATGACCATCGAAGTGGCTGAAGGTACTGAAGCGGGTGATCTCAACCCAGCAGCATTGGCTGAAGCAGCTGTAGTAAAAACATCACTCAATACCAAGGGTAGAGGTTTTTCCGGTGGTATGAAGCGTCACAACTTTGGTGGCGGACCTGGTTCACACGGACACAGATTTGGTAGAAGAATCGGTTCTATCGGTAACGCTGAGTGGCCTGGACGTGTACAGAAAGGTAAGAAAATGCCTGGACAGTACGGTAACACTAAAGTTACAGTTAAAAATGACGTTGTGTCATTCGATGCCGAGAACGGCATCTTAGTATTAAAAGGTTCAATTCCTGGTCACAACGGTGCCAGAGGATTGGTAAGGATAGTTAAATAATGAAAACAACAGTAATTAAAACAACAGATCTGCCAAAAGCATTTTTGGAAGTTCACCCTCATAACCTTTACCTTTACTGTAAAGCGTATGCATCTGGTCTCAGAGCAAATACGGCTCAGACTAAGAACAGATCAGCAGTAAGTGGTGGCGGTAAGAAGCCATGGGCTCAGAAAGGTGGCGGACGTGCGCGTGCCGGTTCACTGAGATCACCGATCTTCGTTGGCGGTGGTGTGGCATTCGGACCAAGTACTAACAAGAACTATGATCAGAAAGTGAACAAGAAGCAGAAGAAACTTGCACTGTATCACGCATTGGCTGAATTGGCTGCAAACGAAAGACTTTTCGTTGTAGACAATGTCGCTATCGAATCCGGTAAGACAAAAGATGCTCTGGCATTCGTGAACGGTCTTGAGCAGAGAGATGTGCTTGTAGTAAAAGAGATGATCGATGACAAAACATTCTTGGCATTCAGAAATCTTCAAAATGCATATCTTGTTGAAGCAAATGAGCTTAATGCTTATCTTGCAGCTGCATATCACTCGGTAGTGATCGAAAAAGCAGTATTTGATAAATTGACAGAAGAGGCTTAAGATGGCAGATATTACAGATATTAAATCAATTATGTATACAGAGAAGAGCTTGGCTCTTCAAGAAGAAGGTGTCATCGTAGTTCAAACAACTCCAAGAATGACTAAAAATGGTCTTAAAGAAGTTTTCAAAGAGTTCTTCGGGATCACTCCACTTAGAGTTAACTCCATGAGAGTCAACGGTAAAGTGAAAAGATTTAAAGGTATCGAAGGGAAAAGACCAGACTTGAAAAAGTTCTATGTCAAGCTTCCGGAAGATGCAAAAATCGAAAGCTTAGCGGTATAAGGATAGAAGATGGCAATTAAAACATATAAACCAACCACACCTTCCCGTCGTTATATGACTAACCTTGACAGTGGTGATATCACTGCCAAAGCAAGTGTTAGAGCTCTACTGAAGAATCTTCCAAGATCTGCAGGTAGAAACAGTAACGGTAGAATCACTTCTCGTCACAGAGAAGCAGGTGCGAAGAAACTTTACAGAATCATCGACTTCAAAAGAAACAAATTTGGTATCGAAGGTACTGTAGCAACGATCGAATACGATCCGTACAGAAACTGTAGAATCTGTCTTGTCAATTATGTTGACGGTGACAGAAGATACATTCTTCAGCCAAAAGGTCTGAACGTCGGTGACAAGATCATGTCAGCGGAGTCTGGTCTAGATATCAAGACCGGTAACACGATGAAATTGAAGAACATCCCTGTTGGTACCCTGGTACACAACATTGAGCTTAGCCCGGGACATGGCGGTCAGATCGCACGTTCTGCAGGTGGTTACGCACAGATCATGGGTAGAGACGGCAAATACGTTTCCCTTAGACTTCCATCTGGTGAAATGAGATACGTTCTTGGTGAATGTCTGGCAACGATCGGTACTGTTGGGAACGAAGACTTCTCAAACATCGTGATCGGTAAAGCCGGTAGAAGCAGACACCTCGGTATCAGACCTCAGACACGTGGTTCTGCAATGAACCCGATAGATCACCCACACGGTGGTGGTGAAGGTAAGACAAACTCAGGTCGTCATCCGGTATCTCCTTGGGGTATGCCAACTAAGGGTTACAAGACTCGTAAGAAAAAAGCTAGTGATAAATTAATTATCTCTAAAAGAAAAAAGTAAGGGGCTAAGATATGGCAAGATCGACAAAAAAAGGTCCATTCATCGATGGTCACCTAATGAAAAAAGTGTTAGCAGCTAAAGAAGCTGGAGATAAAAAACCGATCAAAACATGGTCAAGAAGATCTGTGATCTTCCCTGAATTCATCGGTTTGACAATCAATGTTCACAACGGTAGACAATTCATCCCTGTGTTCATTACCGAGAACCACGTAGGTTACAAACTGGGTGAATTCGCACCAACAAGAACGTTCAAGGGCCACAAAGGTTCTGTTCAGAAGAAGGTAGGTTAATTATGAGTAGAGCATTATTGAAATTTGTAAGAGTCTCTCCTACTAAAGCTAGACTTATCGCCAGAGAAGTTCAGGGAATGAATGCAGAGCTTGCATTGGCATCTCTTGAATTCATGCCTAACAAAGCAGCGGGCATCATCTCTAAAGTGATCGCATCAGCGGTTGCGAACGGTGATTTTGAACCTGAAGAAGTTGAAATCACTTCTTGTAGAGTTGACAAAGCAGCGGTAATGAAAAGATGGAGACCAAGAGCAAGAGGTACTGCATCAAGAATCATTAAACCAACGGCACACATCCTGGTAGAAGTTAGTCCAGCTAAAAAAGATGGGGAGGACGCATAATATGGGTCAAAAAGTCAATCCGATAGGTCTTAGACTTGGGATCAACAGAAACTGGGAGTCAAGATGGTTTCCGGCAAAAGAGAGAACTGCTGATTTTATCGCTGAAGATTACAAGATCAGAAAGTTCCTGAAAAAAGAGCTTTTCTATGCGGGTGTTTCTAACATCATCATTGAAAGAACGGTAAAAAAACTGAGAATCAACATTATCACTGCACGTCCCGGTATCATCATCGGGAAAAAAGGTGCTGATATTGAGAAGTTGAAAACAACACTGGTCAAGATGCTTGGCAAAGATGTTGCTATCAACATCAAAGAAGAGAAACGTCCTCAGGCGTCAGGCCAGTTGGCAGCTGAAAATGTTGCAACACAGCTCGAAAGACGTGTTGCCTTCAGACGTGCAATGAAAAAAGTGATCCAGGGTGCACTGAAGTCCGGCGCAAAAGGGATCAAGATTTCCGTATCCGGTAGACTGGGTGGTGCTGAAATGGCAAGAACCGAGTGGTACCTTGAGGGAAGAGTCCCTTTGCATACACTTAGAGCAAAGATCGATTACGGTTTTGCAGAAGCTCAAACAACTTACGGAATCATCGGTATTAAAGTTTGGATATTTAAAGGTGAAGTTCTCGCTAAAGGAATCCAGGCTGAGCCGGCGGAAGAGAAAAAAGGTGGTCGCAGACCATCCAGAAAGAGAGGTGAATAACAATGTTAATGCCTAAAAGAACGAAATGGAGAAAGCAGCAGAAAGGCCGTAACCGCGGTAAGTCTTTCAGAGGAAACAAGATCGAGTTCGGCGATATCGCTATCAAAGCGGTTGAAGCGGGCAGAATTGATTCTCGCCAGATCGAAGCAGCACGTATTACAATGACAAGAAAGATCAACAGAACAGGTAAGACCTGGATCAGAGTTTTCCCTGACAAGCCTTTGACTGCCAAGCCTCTTGAAACAAGAATGGGTAAAGGTAAAGGTGCTGTTGATAAATGGGTTATGAATATCAAGCCGGGAAGAATCATCTTCGAAATGGCAGGTGTTGACGAAGAGCTTGCAAGAGCAGCACTCACACTGGCGATCCATAAAATGCCATTTAAGTGTAAAATCATCACTGCAAAGGATAGTCATGAACTATATTGATTTAAAAGATAAAAGCGAAGCAGAATTGCTTGCAATGCTTAAAGAGAAAAAACTTGAATTGTTCACGTTGAATGCAAAGCAGAAGACTATGCAGCTAACAAACACTTCAGAGTTGAGAGTAGCGAAAAAAGATATCGCTAGAATCCAGACAGCATTGACTGCTGCTAGAGCGAAGTAAGGGGTCATTTATGCCAAAAAGACAAATAACAGGTACCGTGATTAAAAAGGCTGGGGACAAAACTGCAACTGTATTGGTTGAGAGAAGAGTCCTTCACCCAAGATATCACAAAACAGTAAAAAGATTTAAGAAATATCTTATCCATGATGAGAAGAATGAGATCAATGTAGGAGATACGGTGACTGCCATTGAGTGTAGACCGCTTTCTAAAACAAAAAGTTTCAGGCTTCTTGAAATCGTGAAGAGAGGAGAAGTGTAATGATCCAGGGATTTACTAGATTAAATGTAGCAGACAACTCTGGTGCAAAAGAGATCATGTGTATCAAGGTTCTTGGCGGATCCAAAAGAAGATACGCATCTGTAGGTGACGTAATCGTTGCCTCAGTCAAAAAAGCGCTTCCTACTGGAAAAGTGAAAAAAGGTAAGGTTGTCAAAGCAGTCGTCGTTAGAACAAAGAAAGAGATCCAGAGAGAAAATGGTTCACTTATCAGATTTGACGACAATGCTGCAGTGATCATTGATGACAAGAAAGAGCCTATAGGTACTCGTATCTTCGGCCCTGTAAGTCGTGAAACAAGATATGCAGGATTCATGAAAATTGTATCCCTTGCACCGGAGGTATGGTAATGGCAACTAAGTTCAAGATCAAAAAAGGTGACCAGGTAATGGTTATCGCTGGTGATGACAAAGGTAAGACGGGAGAGGTTCTCCAGGTTCTTCCTAAAAAAGAAGCAGTAATCGTTGCAGGTTGTAAAATGGCCAAAAAAGCCATGAAACCAAGCGAGCAGAACAAAGAGGGTGGATTTGCAAACGTTGAAATGCCTATCCACATCTCGAACGTAAAAAAAGTAGAGGCATAATCTTATGAGTAGAATGAAGCAAAAGTACAATGACATCGTTCCTGCACTTAGAGAAGAGTGCGGTGTAGAGAACACGATGCAGACTCCGAAGCTTGAGAAGATCGTTATCTCCGTCGGTGCCGGTGAAGAGGGAAGAGACTCCAAACTCATCGCGAACATGGCAGATACGATCTCACTGATCGCCGGTCAAAAAGCGGTTATTGTCAATGCCAAGAAATCTGTTGCAGGTTTTAAAGCAAGAGAAGGTGCCCCATCCGGTATCAGAGTGACACTTAGAGGTGACAATATGTATAACTTCTTTGACAAACTCGTATCTATCGCTCTTCCAAGAGTGAAAGATTTTAGAGGTACGCCTAGAAAAGGTTTTGACGGACGCGGTAACTACAATTTCGGTCTTCAAGAACAGTTGATGTTCCCGGAAGTTGAGTTTGACAAGATCATCAAGACCCACGGTATGAACATCACTATCGTGACCAGTACTGAAGATGACAAACAAGCATTCACGCTTTTGGAAAAGCTTGGTATGCCTTTCGCTAAAGGGAGAAACTAATGGCTAAGAAATCAATGATCGCAAAACAGAAGAGAAAAGCAAAGTTCTCTACTCAGGCGTATACAAGATGTAACATTTGCGGTAGACCTCACTCAGTATACAGAGACTTCGGTCTTTGCCGTGTGTGTTTAAGAAAAATGGCCAATGAAGGTCTAATTCCTGGTATGCGTAAAGCAAGCTGGTAAGGAGAAGAAAAAGATGATGACAGATATAATTGCAGACTCTCTTACTCGTATAAGAAATGCTGCGCAAAGAAGACTGGATGTAACAACACTTCTTCACTCAAATACAATTGAGGCTACAGTTGCGATTTTCGTAGACAAAGGGTACCTTGAGAGCTATAAAGTGAAAGAAGACGGAAACAAGAAGACAATTAAAGTGGTTCTTAAATATGATGATGATGAAAAAAGCGTTATCAATGAGATAAAGAAGATCTCCAAGCCCGGACGTCGTGTTCACCAGGGTAAAGATGAGATTAGAACATTTAAAAATGGTTACGGTACGCTGGTTGTTTCAACAAGCCAGGGTGTACTCGCAAACGATGAAGCGTATAAACGTGGAATCGGCGGCGAAGTAATCTGTAGTATTTGGTAAGGAGACAAGATGTCAAGAATAGGAAAAAGACCAGTAACTGTTCCAAGTGGTATTGAAGTATCACTCGACGGTACGACTCTCGTGGCTAAAAAAGGCAATCTTGAAAAAAGACTTGAGACTCACGGAAGAGTAGGCATCAACATTGATGGTTCAGAAGTGACCTTTACAAGAGTGGGTGATGAGAAGCAGGACGCAGCGTTCTGGGGAACATACAGAGCATTGTTCAACAACATTATGGTCGGACTTGACAAAGGTTACAGTAAATCTTTGGAGATCAACGGTGTTGGTTACAGAGCGGCAGTTGAAGGTAAAACACTGAAACTACAGCTTGGTTTCTCTCACGATGTAAACTTCGAGATCCCAGAGGGACTCGATATCAAAGTGGATAAGAATATCATTACAGTAAGTGGTACTGACAAGCAGGCAGTCGGTCAGGCTGCAGCTGAGATCAGAGCATACAGACCACCTGAGCCATACAAAGGTAAAGGCGTGAAGTACACAGATGAAGTTATCATCAGAAAAGCTGGTAAAGCAGCTGGTAAGTAAGGAGCGGATAAATGTTAAAAAGTATTCAAAAAAGAAAAAATAAACTCCGCGCTCAGAGAAAAGCCAGAGTCAAAGGGAAGATCTTCGGAACTGCCGAACTTCCAAGACTGACTGTTTACAAGTCAAACAAGCATTTCTATGCTCAGGCTATCGATGACAATGCCGGTGCGACACTTGCATCGGCAGACGGTAGAAAACTCGGTCTTGGTGCAAACCAGGAAGATGTTAAAAAAGTAGCTGCCGAGATGGCTAAAAACCTTGCTTCTGCAAACATTGAAACTGTTGTTTTCGACAGAAATGGTTACTTATACCACGGTGTTGTCGCATCATTTGCTGATGCGCTTAGAGAAGCCGGAATCAAGTTTTAAGGAAGCATGATGCAAAAGAACAATCATAACGAAGAAATCGAAAAAGAATTTGAAGAAGTGATCGTAAATATCGGTCGTGTTACCAAGGTTGTAAAGGGTGGTAGAAGATTCAGATTTACTGCACTTGTTGTCATTGGTGACAGGAAAGGTACAGTAGGGTACGGATTTGGTAAAGCCAAAGAGGTTCCTGATGCGATCAAAAAAGCGGTTGATGATGCACACAAGAACCTTGTGAAAGTCAACATCAAGGGTACCACTATCGCTCACGACATCGAGCACAAATTCAACGCAAGTAGAATCGTGCTTAGACCGGCGAGTGAAGGTACAGGTGTTATTGCCGGTGGTGCTGCCAGACCAGTACTCGAACTTGCGGGTATTCAAGATGTACTGAGCAAGTCTATCGGTTCTAACAACCCAAATAACCTGGTAAGAGCAACGATTCAAGCACTTACCAGAATCAAAGCGTAAGGGGTAAAATATGGGTTTACATAATTTACAACCTGCTCCGGGATCAACTCGTAACAGAAAAAGAGTAGGTCGTGGTCAGGGTTCAGGAACAGGTAAAACAGCTGGACGCGGTAACAAAGGTCAGAAAGCAAGATCTGGTTACAGTAAAAAAAGAGGTTTCGAGGGTGGTCAAATGCCACTTTACAAAAGATTGCCTAAAGTCGGTTTCACTTCCAAAGTTGAGAAACCGTATGTGATCAATGTTGAAAAGATCAAAGCGATCGCTGAATTGGACGAGATCACTCTTGAGAGTATTGCATCTGTTCATAAATTGCAAAAAACAGTGAAAAGAGTTAAATTGATCGGAGCTTCTGCAAAAGAGCTTGCAGCAAAGATCAAAGACGACGCTGTTACTACAAGCGGAAAATAAGATGGGTAACGCTTTAACTCAAAAAATCCTCATTACATTAGGATTCCTTTTTGCGTACAGAGTTTTAGCCTATATTCCAACTCCAGGTGTTGACCTGGGCGTTATCAAAGATTTCTTTGACAACAACTCAGGCAACGCTTTGGGAATGGCAAATATGTTCTCTGGCGGTGCCGTTCAGCGTTTAAGTATTATCTCCCTAGGTATTATGCCTTACATCACAGCTTCCATTGTTATGGAACTTCTTGCAGCAACTTTCCCAACACTTGGTCAAATGAAAAAAGAACGTGACGGCATGCAGAAATATATGCAGATCATTCGTTATTTCACTATTTTTATTACTGTAGTTCAGGCTATCGGTGTATCTATGGGTCTTCAGAGTATGACAGGTTCTGCGGGACAGAGTGCAGTCATGATTGATCCTGTAACATTTACCGTTTTGGCGACATTCTCTATGCTGACAGGTACAATGCTCTTGATGTGGATCGGTGAGCAGATCACTCAAAAAGGTATCGGTAACGGTATCTCGCTGATCATCTTTGCCGGGATCGTTTCAGGTCTTCCTGCCGCGATCTCCAATACGATCAGAGCGGTGAATGCCGGTGAGATGAACTTCTTGTTGATCATAGCTATTTTGGCAGTAATGCTACTTACGGTATTTGTCATTATCTATGTTGAGCTTGGTGAGAGAAGGGTTCCTATCTCCTACTCGAGAAAGACTATTATGCAAAATCAGACAAAGAGAGTGATGAACTACATCCCTGTCAAAGTGAACCTTTCAGGGGTGATTCCTCCTATCTTTGCATCGGCAGTGCTCATGTTCCCTCTTACCGTACTCCAGGCAAGCTCCAATAAGTGGCTGACCGCTATTGCGGATGCTTTGGCACCGGGAGGACTCGTATTTAACATAGCGACTTTCGTTCTTGTTGTCTTCTTTGCCTTTTTCTATGCATCGATTGCATTCAATGCGAAAGATATTGCAGACAACCTCAAAAGACAGGGTGGTTTCATTCCCGGTGTCAGACCAGGTGAGCATACCAAAGAGTTCCTCAATGAAGTGGCAAGCAGACTAACAGGATCAGGTGCTATCTATCTGGCGATCATCTCAACGGTACCGTTTGCGATCATTTCGGGTATGGGTGCGAGCTTCTACTTCGGTGGGGTCTCTGTACTTATTATCGTACAGGTCGCACTTGACACTATGAGAAAGATCGAAGCACAAAGAACCATGAACCAATATGATACATTAGGGAATGTAGGTCTATAATGGCTATTGCACTACGAAAACCCGACGAGATTGCCAAGCTTCAAAAAGCCGGCGAGATCGTTGGCAAAACACTCCAATATCTCCAAAGCATCATCAAACCGGGCATGACACTCAAAGAGATCGATACTTTGGGTGAAACCTTTATCCGTGAACATGGTGCTATTCCCTCATTTAAAGGTCTCTACGGTTTTAGCGGTTCTGTATGTACCTCTTTGAATGAAGTATGTATTCATGGCGTCCCAAATGATACGGTTATTAAAGAAGGTGATATTCTCGGACTTGACATCGGTACGAAACTCGATGGATATTTCGGTGATGCCGCAATCACAATAGCCGTTGGAAAAGTCTCTGCAGAAGATGAAGCACTCATCGCGTGTTCCAAAGGGGCACTCTACCATGCGATCGAGTCGATTAAACCAGGAATGCGTTTCAAGGAACTGACAAAAATACTTGAGGACTACATTACCGAGGCTGGCTTTGTACCGTTACGTGACTATTGTGGTCATGGTATCGGGACCAAACCTCATGACGAACCCAATATTCCAAACTATCTAGAGGGTAAACCCAATCAGGGGCCCAAGATCAAGAATGGAATGGTCTTCTGTCTTGAACCCATGGTATGTCAGAAGAGCGGTACACCCGTACTGCTTGAAGACCAGTGGTCAGTTGTGAGTGAAGATGGTCTTCGAACCAGTCATTATGAACATCAGGTAGCGGTGGTCGACGGCAAAGCTGTCATACTAACAGAAGCGAAGTAACGTAGAAAAACAAGGAATTCAAAATGGCAAAAGATGACGTAATAGAGATTGATGGCAAAGTGGTTGAAGCATTGCCAAATGCAACCTTCAGAGTAGAGTTGGACAATGGGCATATCGTTCTTTGTCACATTGCAGGCAAAATGAGAATGCACTATATCAAGATCCTTCCGGGTGACAAGGTGAAGGTCGAACTTACGCCTTACAGCCTTGACAAAGGGCGTATCACTTTCAGATACAAATAAAAAATTTGGTGCTGTGGGGACACAGCACCCTACACCTTCCCCCTATTTTTCATACACTCTTTCAATATAAGAAAACATTAATAATCATTTCGGTATAATCCTCCTCCCTATTACTATAGGTATAGGAAACTGCGCGAAGAATCTTTGATTAATTCGCACCGATTACTCAAGGGTTGGATCATGACAAGCTCGATGATCCACGCAACTAAAGGTGCAACAAAAGACAAAAGCGACTAGTCGCGCGGGCCCGCTATTGCAGCGGACTTAGCGTCAGCGTAGTGTGTAGGGCTTTGCTCTATACACGTTATCATATAGGAGAAAACCCAATGAAGGTTAGACCATCAGTAAAGAAGATGTGTGACGATTGCAAAGTGATCAAGCGCAAGGGTATCGTACGCGTGATTTGTAAAAATCCAAAACATAAACAGAGACAAGGATAAACATGGCACGTATAGCAGGTGTTGATTTACCACAGAAAAAAAGAATAGAGTATGCATTGACATATATCTACGGTATCGGATTGACAACGTCAAGAAAGATCCTCGACAGAACAGGTATTGACTACAATACAAGAGTCCATGAACTTACAGATGCTCAGGCGGCAACGATCCGTAATGACATCCAAGAGAACATTATGGTGGAAGGTGACCTTAGAAAAAAAGTAACACTTGACATCAAAGCACTTATGGATTTAGGATCTTACAGAGGTCTGAGACACAGAAGAGGACTGCCTTGTCGTGGTCAAAAAACGAAGACAAACGCGCGTACCAGAAAAGGTAAGCGTAAAACTGTCGGCGCAGCGTAAGGAGTAGCAAAGTATGGCTAAGAAAAAAGCAAAAAAAAGTATTGCTAAAGGTGTAGTTTACGTAGCTGCAACTTTCAATAACACTGTGATCACAGTGACTGACGAGATGGGAAATGTTATCGCATGGAGTTCTGCAGGAGCACTTGGTTTCAAAGGTTCCAAGAAATCAACTCCTTTTGCAGCAACAGAAGCAGTTGCAGATGCAATGGCTAAAGCGAAAGAGAACGGTATCAAAGAAGTTGGGATCAAAGTACAGGGTCCCGGTTCCGGTAGAGATACAGCGGTTAAAGCGATCGGTGCAACTGAAGGAATTCGTGTATCATTCCTTAAAGACATCACTCCGCTGCCACACAATGGTTGTAGACCACCTAAGAAGAGAAGGGTATAAGCATGGCAAGATATAGAGGTCCAGTTGAAAGACTTGAAAGAAGACTTGGTGTTGATCTTGGTTTGAAAGGTGAGAGAAGACTCGCTGGTAAATCTGCATTGGAAAAAAGACCATATGCTCCGGGACAACATGGGCAGAGAAGAACAAAGATCAGTGAATATGGTCTTCAGCTTCAGGAAAAGCAAAAAGCAAAGTTCATGTACGGTGTTTCTGAAAAACAGTTTAGATCACTTTACAAAGAAGCAAACTCAAAAGAGGGGAATACGGGTGCTATCCTTATCCAACTTCTTGAGCAGAGACTTGACAACGTCGTTTACAGAATGGGTTTTGCAACGACAAGGGCATCTGCAAGACAATTCGTAAACCACGGACATGTACTTGTTGACGGTAAAAGAGTTGACATTCCTTCTTACAGAGTAAAAGCAGGTCAGAAGATCGAGATCAGAGAAAAGAGTAAAACCAACCCTCAGATCCTTAGAGCAATCGAATTGACCAACCAGACCGGTATGGTCGAGTGGGTTGATGTTGACAAAGAGAAACTCTTCGGGATCTTCAGTAGAGTTCCAGCAAGAGAAGAGATAGCAATCCCAGTTGAAGAGCGTCTAATCGTCGAGCTTTATTCTAAATAATCTTAGTAAAGGCCTGTTAATGAGAAAAATTAAAGTTGCACCATTTATGCCAACAGAGGTAGAAGTCAACGAGATCAGTGCTAACCGTGCCGAAATCGTGGCCTATCCTTTTGAGAGTGGCTATGCTGTTACACTCGCCCACCCGTTGAGAAGACTCATTCTTGGATCTTCCATCGGGTATGCACCGATCTCTGTAAAGATCGAAGGTGCTGCACACGAGTTTGACAATATAAGAGGTATGCACGAAGATGTGGCTGTATTTATCATCAACCTCAAGAACATCCGTTTCAAAATTAAAGACGGAAGTGACAGAGTAGAACTTAAATACAGTTTTTCAGGATATAAAGAAGTTACAGCACAGGATCTGAACAACGACCAGATTGAAGTAGTGAACGGCGACCTTCCTCTGGCGACACTGAATGAAGATGCGGAACTGAACTTCACCATGGTTGTTGCCAAGGGTATCGGTTATGTGCCGAGTGAAGACCTCAGAGATGATATCGAAGCAGACAGCATTGCACTGGATGCCTTTTTTACACCTGTAAGAAAAGCAAACTACAAGATCGAGCCTGTACTTGTAGAGGACAATCCAAATTTCGAAAAGATCATATTTGACATCGAAACAGATGCGCAGATCGGTCCTGTTGAAGCATTTACCAATGCATTGGAAGTGATGAACAAGCAACTCTCTGTCTTTAATGGTGTACTGGATGTAGATATCAGCACAACTTTGCCAAAGAGAACGAATGATGACAGTGAACTAAAACCGTTCCTCACAGCGGTAGATGCACTTGGGCTAAGTGCAAGATCATTCAACTCGCTTGACAGAGCCGGTATCAAATATCTCGGTGAATTGGTATTGATGGGTGAAAATGAGATCAAAAACATTAAAAATCTCGGCAAAAAGTCTCTTGATGAGATCAATGAGTGTCTCGTAGAGCACGGATTTGGCCCTGAATTTGAACTCAAAGAGAGTACAAGAGCGAATCTTGTCAAAAAATTAGAACAACTTAAAGCATAGTTGTTCGCGTAACAGTACATAAAGGACAGACATGAGACATAAGCATGGTTACCGCAAGTTAAACAGAACGTCTGCTCACAGAGCAGCACTTCTGAAGAACCTTTCTATTGCTTTGACAAAAGAAGGTAGAATCGAAACTACATTACCAAAAGCAAAAGAACTGAGAAGTTATTATGAGAAGCTGATCACAAAAGCAGCATCCGGTGACTTCAATGCACACAGAGCGATCTTCGCAATGTTACAGCACAAAGAGTGCACAAACACTATCGTAAATGAAATTGCACCCAAGTATGCAGATAGAAACGGTGGATACACAAGAATCATCAAAACTCGTATGAGAAAAGGCGACTCTGCACCAATGGCGATTATCGAACTCGTATAATCCCACTTCAGTATTTCAAGGCACCGCCTTGAATACGACCTTCACTATTTAATCACATCTTTTTACATTTCAACAATCATATTAGGGCACCTCTAATAACCCTAATTCAGACATTGCCTGAACGTTTGGCATGGCCAAACCTACCAAAGCACCGTAATATGTCGGTAGTTCCCTCTCTCACACCGTAACGTTATGTACGTTAAACATGTTGTTCCTTGGACACAGAGACGTTGAGTGTTATCCTTTTTGGATCTCTCCGGTGTAGCCAATGATACCCGGACGAAGGTTACTGACATGTTCGAAGCCCAGTGATTTCATGGCATGCTGTACCTGGAAACTTCTGCTTCCTGTATGACAGTAAACAACGACAGGATGCTTTTTCTTGTCGCTGTGTTCCTCTATCTTGGCATAAAACTGCGAGGTCGGGACCAGTACATCCGTTCCGACGATGTGTCCCATCTGGAACTCCATGAATTCGCGAACGTCCATCAATATAAAGTCTACCATGCCCAGCGAGCGTGCCTCGATAAGGGCCTCCAGTTCATCACCGTCAAGCTGCTCTTCCTTTAGGAGTTGTTCTGCCTGTTCTTTGGTGAGACCTTTAGAGTGCTGGTGAACGATCTCTTCTATTTCATTCTTCTTCTTTTCTGCTTCCGCATATTCAGGTGTGCAGAAGATCCCGCAGTGGCAGAGGCCGTCTTCAGGGATCTCCTTTTCCAAAGCGGGTTTGCAGGGGCAGATGCGGTTGTCTGCCGCTTTTTGCTCCTCTTTCGTCTCGCCTATGACCATAAAACAGGGACAGTAGCGTTTCCCATAGATAAGTCTGTTGCGGGCAAGGCCCATGGCAACTCCCTCATTGACTTCCTCATTGGGGTTCTGCACAAAACCGAACTGTTTGTTCACTTTCTCTACAAAATTCCATGTTTTTTCAAGTTCTGCCTGAAATTCATCAGAATTCATATCTATCTGTACCATATACAATGCCCTTTGTGTATTATTTGGATTTTACGGATGTGTCATTCAATTCCTGAACGACACTTTCAAATTCTTTTACGTATCCTTGCATTTTTTTACCCATAATGTCAAGAAAACTTTTGGTTTTGTTCAGGTCAATATTGATGTGTGTCTGATTGACTTCAATACCCGCCTCTTTCTCATCGATATTCCCACTCTCAAGTTCTTTATTCATCTCCTCGACCTTTGCCTTCATTTGTTTTGCAAGCCCTTGAAAATAGCTTTTGGTCTTGTTCATATCGATGATGATCTTTCCGTCAGATGTCTTTCTGAACCCAACCTGTGAGAGTTTGCTCTTTTTTTCAATCTCAGCCTCTTTTTTTTGCCGGGCTTCTTCTTTGGCTTTCAATTCTTTGAGCAACTCTTCCCTTGCCTGCTGTGCCACTTTGGCATCATGTTCTTTTTGGCTCTCCTGACAACCGCTAAAGAGAAGCAGTCCTCCAGCAAATATGATGGTGATAAATATATGTTTCATAAGTATATCCTTTGCGTGTGAGGTTATGGAAGAATATTATACTGTTATTTGTGTAGGATATGTGGAGTGGAGTATCTTCTCATTCAAGAAGATACTGCATGGGGAAGGAAGTTTTAGACGGAGAAGCTATTTTCCGCCGCCGCATTTGCCCTGGCCGCATTTCCCGGCTGCTTTTGTGGTGGCCGATTTATTCTCATCCGCTTTCTTTTTCATGCCGGTTTTACCTGAATCACATTTACCACTCTGACATTTACCTGCCTGACATTTCATGGTCTTGGGTGCCTCTTTTTTGTCGCCTCCGCATTTTGCGTTTGCCATAGTCAAAGAGAGTGCTGCCGCTACTGTGATAATCATACCTGCTTTAAGTAATTGTTTCATAATATTTCCTTTTATGTCTGTTTTTATTGTTCATCACCGAATATAAGGTGATCCAAACTGAATTTTCCGGCTCCGAAAGAAGCAAAGATGGCAAGGAACAGCATATAATACATCGGTATTTCAAAACCGTTGTCCCCTGCCGAGAATCCGTGTGCCAAATGTACGGTCGTTATCGCAACAACCATGACGACCATTAGAGGAAGTGAGATGAAACGGGTAAAAAGACCCAGTGTCAGCAGTACCACTCCCGTGATCTCTGTCGTTGCCGCCATATAGGCGTTCAGAGTAGGAAAAGGGATGCCCATGGAACCGAACCATGTCGCGATCGCCCCTATATCCGACCATTTCTGCATCGCCGGTTCATAGAACCCATATGCCACTGCCAGTCTTGCCAGAAGCAAAGAGAGGCTTTGCCCATGACTCAAAATATTTTTTGCAATAGGATAAATGTTCTTTAACATAGTTCATCTCCTGGGATATTCCTTTTAACTACCACATTTTTTGGATGCTGCTTTGGCATCACCGCATTTTTTAGCTATGGTCTTGTCACCCTGGTATTTCCCAGATTGGGCACTGCTGGCCATTTCTGCATCTTTTGCATCTGTACATCCGCTCAAGGTGATCAGCGACAAGCCGATCAATGGACCAAATAGAATCTTTTTCATACTGTCTCCTTTCGATTTGGATTGATATCCTTTAGACAGTTCGAAGTATAATCTGTTTGCCGTGTAGGGTCTGTGTACTCTTTTTTAGGGCCCCTCTGCACTTTGAGTACACATTGACCCACTACAATAGCGTATACTTATATTATGAAAGTGACAGATAAAATGCAACGAAGAAATTTTTTGATATTGGGATCACTCCTGGGCCTCTCTTCCATACTGAAAGCCAAAACAGCCGATCAGTTCATGCATGAATTCAAAGAGGTTGAAGCAGTCATATCGGCCGTGCAGGAACATATGTTCCCCGAGGGAAGCCAACTTCCCTCCGCTAAAGAGATGCATGTAACACAGTTTCTTTTTGAAACCGTCTCGCATAGAACCTATGACAAAGATATCAGGGCCTTTGTCATCGAGGGCGCCAGAGAGCTGCAGTCGAGAGAAAAAGGAAAGTTTACCACCATGACTAATAAAGAGAAGGAAAAAGCGCTACGTGCCTATGAAGAGAGCATCTATGGCAGCAACTGGCTCTCCCGCATCATGACGCTTACGATGGAAGGCATGTTCGGCGATCCCATCTACGGATCCAACGTGAAGGAATCCGGATGGGGAGCATTACAGGCATTTGGCGGACAGCCAAGACCTAAACAAAGGTATATAGGCCTATGAAAGAGCAGACATTCGATATAGTGATCGTGGGTTCAGGTGCCAGTGGCGGGGCAGTAGCCTATACGCTTTGCAAAGCCGGGTACAAGGTTGCCGTCCTGGAAAAAGGAAGGCTTATCAACCGAGATGAGTTCTCCAAAGATGAGATTGCCTATGTACGCAGAGATATCGTCACACCCAGCCTCTTTGACGAGTACCATACTATCGAAGAGAAGGTAGACGGGAAATGGATCGCTACCCCCACCTACGAGTCGGGATGGAGTTTCTGGAACGGGAATATCGTTGGCGGATCCTCCAATCTGATGAGCGGTATGCTGCACCGCATGCATCCTGATGATTTCCGTCTCAAGAGCAAATATGGGCCCATTAAAGGTGCCAATATTGTAGACTGGCCTATCTCCTATGAGGATCTTGAACCCTATTATGCCAAAGCGGAAGAGATCATCGGTATATCAGGGCACTATGAGCCCCATCCATTCGAACCGCCACGCAGTATCAAGAACTTCGCCCAGCCTCCTACGAAAGAGAATGCCGTGGTAAATTTACTAGATAAAAGCTGTAACACACTTAACATCAAGTCTCTTGTCACACCCCGCGCAGTCCTCTCAATAGACAAAGGGAACCGGAACGCATGTTACTACTCCAATTTTTGCGGCAGCTACGGATGCAGTTCGGGTGCCAAAGGAAGTTCCCGTGAAGCCCTACTGAAACCGGCATTGGCAACGGGGAACCTGACATTAATGAGCCATACCTATGTCAAAAAGCTACATGCTGGCAAAAAAGACAAAGTGGAGTATGCTGTCGTTATAGATACGATCACCGGCAAAGAGCGCAGAATATCGGCCAGACTCTTCGTGGTCGCAGCACAGGCTCATGAGAGTGCACGTCTGCTTCTTAACTCTGCCAATGAGCTTTACCCCAACGGATTGGGCAACAGCAGTGGAGAGTTGGGCAAAAACCTTATTTTTTCTGCGGGAGGATCAGGTCAGGGAGAACTACATAAGGATTCTCTCAAAGAGATAACATTTGACGAACTGATGCAGACAGGATACTTTGTCAACCGCTCCATCCTTGATTGGTATTTTGTTGACCACTGGTGGGACGGAAAATTCAAGGGAGGTTCTGTGGAATTCATGTTTGAACATCAAAATATCATCTCCCGTGCCAGGAAAAATAATGAAGAAGGTGGGAAAATGGTATGGGGAAAAGTACTGGGAGAAAAACTGCTCAAACGCTTCACCCAGAGTAAAAGTATCCGTTTTGAAGTATTCAATGACTGGCTTCCCAACGATAATTGTTTCGTCTCACTCGATCCTATCCATAAAGACAAGTACGGTATGCCGGTAGGAAAGTTACGTGTAGAGGGTCATCCTCATGATCTGAAAGTGGGCAGATACATTGCTAAAAAATGTGAAAAGGTCCTCGAAGAGATGGGGGCCAAAAATATTTACTCTTCCGTTTCAGCAGTACCGCCGCAGAATCTGGTCGCAGGCGGATGCCGCTTTGGCAATGACCCAAAATCATCCGTACTGAATGCCCAATGCCGGATGCATGATATCAAAAACCTGTATGTCGCCGATGCTTCCTTCATGCCGACAGGAGGTTCTGTCCCCTACACATGGACCATTTATGCCAATGCTTTTCGTGTGGCAGACCATATTATGCAGACAATGAAAGCTGTATAGTTTTTATTTAAGAGTTTTTTAAAACTGTGTTTATTTTTCATTCATTAAATATAGCTACAATTCAAGATATATTTTTTAGTATAAACAGTACTGAAGAATACGATCTTGATAAATGAGGAGGATTTATTGAAAAGAATTTCTACCCTGCTACTGATGTTTACCTTGGGTACAGCGTCTCTAAGTGCTGCAACAAAAACAGTGACACACAAGATCAAGAAAGGTGACACACTTTACTCGATCGCACACAAAAACCATATTACGATCGCAAAACTCAGAGAGATCAATCATCTTAAAAAAGGAACTGTTCTAAAAGTTGGTAAAACGATCAAAGTTCCAACAACTCCCAAAATAAAGAAAAAAACCACTACTCTTGCTAAAAAGAGCAAAAAACATTCCATCAAAACGCATAAAGCATCAAAACATCACACTGAAAAGAGACTGGCCCAGGCACTTAAAAACATCAAGTCAAAGAAGGTCTCTAAAGTTAAAAAATCAAATAAGTTTGCTCTGTCTGATATACTTTTCGGCAAATATGATTCGAGTGTCAAAGGCAAAAAACTCATAAAACTCGCTAAAAAGAAACTGGGCAGAAGATATGTCTGGGGGGCTACAGGTCAGAAAAATACCTTTGACTGTTCAGGCCTTACCTCTTATGTCTGCAAAAAGAACGGCATCAAAATACCAAGAAGGGCTATCGAACAGTCCAAGTATGGCAAATATGTAAGCAGAAAGAACCTCAAACCCGGAGACCTTATCTTCTTCGATACTTCCAAGAGACGTAAAGGGTATGTGAACCATGTAGGTATCTACATCGGTAACAACAAATTCATTCATGCCAGTTCGGCAAAGAAAAAAGTCATCATTACCAGTTTGAATAAACCATTTTACAGTCAGCGTTTCAAGCTGGCACGAAGAGTGGCATCCTAAGTTCCGAGAAGAGGATGGATAACCACCCTCTTCCTCTTTAACAAAAATTATTTCCCCCTCTTTGATCCTCTCACTGGCTGGATCATTTCCACAAAATCTACACTATAGTAATTTTTGGATATAATGCGCGAAAATATAGTTTGGGCACTTACCCACTTTTAGGATACTTTTATGCAAAAAATCAAGAATATCGCGGTTATCGCACACGTTGACCACGGTAAAACAACACTTGTTGATGAACTGCTTCAGCAGTCGGGAACATTCGAAGCACACCAGCAGATCGAAGAGAGAGCTATGGACTCCAACGATATCGAAAAAGAGAGAGGGATCACGATCCTTTCAAAGAATACTGCCATTACTTATGGTGATCACAAGATCAACATCATCGACACCCCGGGCCACGCCGACTTTGGCGGCGAGGTCGAGCGTGTACTCAAGATGGTTGACGGGGTTCTGATGCTCGTTGATGCACAGGAAGGGGTAATGCCACAGACAAAATTCGTGCTTAAAAAAGCGATCGAGCTTGGTCTGATCCCTGTCGTTGTCATCAATAAGATCGACAAGGACGGTGCGGAACCAGACAGAGTACTCGATGAGATGTTCGACCTTCTTGTGGCACTTGATGCCAACGAAGAGCAGCTTGAATTCCCTGTACTGTACGCTGCGGCAAGAGACGGATATGCGAAGTGGAATCTTGAAGACGAAAATAAAGATATGACACCGCTTTTTGAAGCCATTCTTGAAAAAGTGCCTTACCCACAGGGATCTCCCGATACCGATACACAGGCACAGGTCTTTACCCTGGATAACGACAACTTTGTAGGGCGTATCGGTATTACCCGTATATTTAACGGAAAAATAAAAAAGGGAGACGAGTACGTTCTAGTCAAAGCTTCCGGAGAGAAAACAAAATCACGCGTCAGTAAACTGATCGGATTCATAGGGCTTGAAAGAATAGACATCGATGAAGCCGAAGCAGGAGATATTGTTGCCATTGCAGGCTTCAGTGACATTGATGTCGGTGACTCCATCTGTGACCCTGTCAACCCTGTCGCTTTGGATCCGATGCATGTCGAAGAGCCTACACTTTCAGTCATTATGTCGGTCAACGATGGACCTTTAGCCGGTACGGAAGGCAAACATGTCACATCCAACAAGATCCAGGAAAGACTTGAAAAAGAGATGGAAACAAACATCGCCATGCGTATGGAGCCAATGGGAGACGCCTCTTTCAAAGTGTCAGGACGTGGTGAACTTCAGATCGGTATTTTGGCGGAGAACATGAGAAGAGAAGGTTTCGAATTCCTGCTTGCCCGCCCCGAAGTCGTCGTCAAAGAAGAGAATGGAGTCAAAATGGAGCCGTTCGAGCACCTCGTAGTTGACGTACCTGAAGAGTTCCAGGGAGTTGCCATTGAAAAACTTGGGAAAAGAAAAGCGGAGATGACATCATTGACACCTATGCCTGACGGTACCGTAAGGATCGAGTTCGAAATTCCTGCCCGCGGCCTCATCGGTTTCCGTTCGGAATTCCTGACCGATACGAAGGGTGAAGGGATCATGAACCACTCCTTCATCGAGTACAGACCGTACAGCGGTACAGTGGTCAGCCGTACACCGGGCGCGCTTGTCTCCATGGATAACGGTGAGGCTGTTGCCTTTTCCATCTTCAACCTTCAGGCACGTGGTACCCTCTTTATCAAACCGCAGGACAAAGTCTACTCCGGTATGGTCATCGGTGAATCCGCAAGACCGGGAGACCTCGACGTGAACCCGCTCAAAGGAAAACAACTGACCAATATGAGAACCTCCGGTGCCGACGATGCTATTAAACTGGTCCCGCCAAGACAGATCACACTTGAGAATGCCATGGAGTGGATCGAGGATGATGAATTGATCGAGATCACACCTGAGAGCATCAGGATCCGTAAGAAATCTCTTGATCCAGTTGTTAGAAAAAGAGCAGCCAGAGACAAAAAGAACGCAAAATAGTTCTTCTATTTCCCTATATCTTTGATCGGATGGAGCCTGCTCCTTTCGGTCACTTACTACATGTAAGCTCCCTCTCTACGCATACTCCATCAGACCAAATCTACAGCCAACTAAAAGACTATTCCTTCTATAAAAAAATCTCTTTTAAATTTTAATTTCTAATTTTTAATTGCTTCTCCTACCCGCAAACCGGTTATCCACGCCCAGTGAAAGTTGAACCCTCCCCTGTCTCCGTCCACATCGAGTACTTCTCCGGCAAAATAGAGGTTTGGCACAAGCTTTGATTCCATGGTCTGCAAATCCACTTCGGAGGTATCAATACCACCGGTTGAAACCTCAGCACCCTTGAAGCCTTTGGTATCATTGATGCTGAGTTTGAGGTTCTTGATACTGTGAACGAGCTTATTGATCTCTTTTCTGTTAAGATCTGACTCTACCCTGCTTCTGCATTTGGACTGCTCCAAAACGATCCTGATAAGTTTCTTGTTAAGTATTCCCAGCAGCCATAATTCAATAGGTTTTTCACTTTCTTTCTGTATGCGGGAAAGCAGGAGGTTCGTCAGCTTCTCTTTGCTGAGTTTCGGCATCAGGTCAAGACTGAGTTCACAATAATCGAATGATGCCAGCCGTATACTCACTTCACGGCTCAGGTCGAGTATGGCCAGTCCGCTGATGCCGTAATTGGTAAAAAGAAGATCTCCCTCTTTTTCCGTAATGTACTCTCCGTTGGCATAGAGTCTGGCTACACCGGTAACCTTGACCCCTGCACATACTTTGACCCAGCTCTCTTCCGAACAGAGCTGTACCAGTGAAGGGTGCCTGGGTATAAGCGTATGTCCCATTGCCGTAGCAAAAATATATCCCGAGTCGTTCCCTCCAAGCTGTGGTGCGGCAGGAGAACCCGAAGTGATCAGAAGCCGGGTAGACCGTTTTTCTCCCTGTGCAGTATCGAGCACAAAAATATCATCCTCTTTTGAAATGTGTTTCACTTTACAGTCGCAGTATATCTCCACCCCTACTCTTTGGGCCTCGTACACCAGTAAATCGACCACGGAAGAAGCCTGCAGGGACATCGGGAATATTTTCCCCTCTTTCTTCTCAATAAGTTCAAGCCCGATGGATTTGAAAAAGTTTTCAACTTTTTCAAACGCATACCCCTCCAATACTTTTTCAATAAAATCAGGGTTTTCTGAATGAAAACGCTGTGTGGAAATATACCGGTTGGTGATATTACACTTCCCGTTACCCGATACCAGTATTTTCTTTCCTGCTTTACTGTTCTGTTCCAGCAGGAGAACTTGCCGCCCTGCCCTTGCCGACACGATGGCAGCACATAACCCTGCCGCCCCTGCCCCGATGATTATCAATTCTTCATTATTCATACGATATTATATCCCAAATCATACTATCAAGGATTAACATGTCAGCACTGGTTGAATTTTCAATGTTCCCCACAGAACAAACACAAAGCAAAAGTGCCTTCGTCGCAAGAGTTCTGGACATCGTGGACAAAAGCGGGCTGGAATATCAGCTCACCCCTATGGGAACCATCATCGAAGGAGAAACGGTCGAAAAGGTCCTTGCCGTGATCAATACCGCCTATGAAGAGCTGCAGAAAGATTGCGGGCGTATCTATTCCTCCATCAAGATCGACTGGAGAGAGGGACCGGTCGGCAGACTGAACAAAAAAGTCGGTTCGGTGGAAGCCAAACTCGGACGTAAGTTAAACAGCTAAGATTAGATATAATACGCGTAATTTTTCACAAGGATATCAGATGTTATGTGCTGAAAGGTTACAACGTTTAATTCAAGCGAGCATATTGGGTTTTGTACTGCTGTTTGCTGCACTGGGCATACAAGGTGGAGAAAGAAGCATGCTTCAAATCGCTTTTTTACTTCAAGTAGCAATGATGGTGATGCTGGTTATAGCTGGACTGACCGGCTTTTGTCCAGGGCTTAAAATTTTAAAAAAGATCTTTCCTCCCTGTGAGTGAAAAGAAACAAAGGAACAATCATGTCAAACATATCCTATAAAGATGCCGGTGTCGATATCGATGCGGGAAATGAGTTCGTAGAGGCAATCAAAGCCGATGTGAAATCGACTTTTGACAGCAATGTCATTGGCGGGATCGGCTCGTTCGCCGGTGCCTATGCCCTGCCCTCGGGCTACAGGGAGCCGGTGATCCTCTCGGCTACCGATGGCGTGGGAACCAAACTGAAGATCGCCATTGAGAGCGGCAAGCTCGATACTGTGGGGATCGACCTGGTCGCCATGTGCGTCAATGACCTCATCTGTAACAACGGTGTACCGATGTTCTTCCTCGACTACTATGCCACAGGCAAACTCCTGCCTGAAAATGCCAAAGATGTCGTAGCAGGTATCGCCGAAGGGTGCCGCAGAAGCGAATGCGCCCTCGTAGGCGGGGAAACAGCTGAAATGCCGGGAATGTACTCCGATGACGACTTTGACCTTGCCGGTTTTGCCGTTGGGATCGCAGAGCGTTCCGAAATGGATACTGTCGCCAATGTAAAAGAGGGGCAGATACTCATCGCCATGCCAAGCTCAGGGGTACACTCCAACGGATACTCACTGGTAAGAAAACTTTTCTTCGACAAGCTCGGGATGGGTCTAGAGACGGAGTTTGACGGAAAACCTCTGCTTGAAACACTACTTGAACCAACACGCATCTATGTTAAAGAGTACAAAGCCAACAAAGCACATATCAAGGCGCTGGCACACATTACCGGCGGAGGGATCATAGAGAACCTTCCAAGAGTGCTTCCCGAAGGCATCAGAGCCGTCGTTGACAAAGACTCCATCCGTATCCTACCGATCTTTGAGTTCATGGGCCAGTATGTGGATGAAGATGAAATGTTCAGAGCCTTCAATATGGGAGTGGGTATGGTATGGGTCGTAGAGCCCGAAGAGGTAGATGCCGTACTTGCCCATACGGACGGGTATGTTATCGGGGCGTTGGCCGCCGGTGAGAAGGGTGTAGATTTAGTTTAAATCACGTTTTCTCGCGTAGGGTGCGTAAACACGCACCACATAATCAAAATTTGCATGTAATATCATTTTTCCGAAAGGGTGCTGGAAGAAGGTACGTGTTTACGCACCCTACTTTCGTATCGCTTCCCTGTCCAGTTCCCCATTCTTCCATTTTGCCAGATAAGCATTCAGGTTTGCCTTGACCTCTCCCTGCAGTATATAGAGCCCGATGATGTTCGGCAGGGACATCGTCAAAATAAGCAGGTCGGAGAACTCCAGCATCGCCGAAGCACTGGTAACCGATGCCATGACAGTAAAGGCAATAAAGATCAGTTTGTAGACCAGTGTGTACTTCTCTCCAAACAGATAGGTCCATGAACGTTCACCATAGTAAGACCAGGAGATCATCGTAGAGAAAGCAAAAAGGATAATAGAAAAAGAGAGGATCACAGGGAACCATGAGATCACTGTACCGTAAGCCGCCGCCGTCAAGGCAGCGCCCTGCTTCGCAGCTACCAGGTTGGCAAATTCTCCGGAAGGGTCATATACTCCTGTGGTCACGATGACCAGTGCTGTCATCGTACAGATAACGATCGTATCGATGAAAGGTTCATACAGTGCGACCATCCCCTGTCTGACGGGATACTTTACCGACGCCGTAGAGTGGACGATGGCAGCTGAACCGATACCTGCCTCACTCGAGAAGGCGGCACGCTTGAAGCCCTGGACCAGTACACCTATCATACCTCCCACAGCGGCAGTAGGAGTGAAGGCTTCATGAAAAATGGTCACAATGGCCGTAGGCACGGCTGAAGCATTCGCCACCAGGATCCACAGTGATGCTGCCAGATAGATCAACACCATGAGCGGAACGATCTTTTCAGCCGTACTCGCGATACGTTTGATCCCCCCGATAATAACAAAACCGACAATGGCTGCCATGATGAGACCGAATACAATAGGATAGGAAGCGAAGAACGGCACACGGTCCGTCAATACACCCATAGCCTGAGAAGTCTGGAAAGCATTCCCCGCCCCCAGGCTTCCCCCTATGGCAAGAATGGCGAATAGAACTGCCAGGACTTTCCCCAATTTTGCATGCCCTTTGGAAGCCAAACCTTTGGAAAGGTACTGCATCGCACCTCCCATGATACGCCCATCAGGCCGCTTCTCCCGGTAGATCTGGGCCAGTGTGACTTCCGTAAACTTCAGGGTCATACCGAAAAAACCTGCTAAGATCATCCAGAAAGTAGCCCCCGGCCCTCCCACGGCAATCGCGATGGCAACACCGGCAATGTTACCAAGCCCTACGGTTGCGGAGAGTGCCGTTGTGAGAGACTGGAAAGGGGTGATCTCTCCCACATCATCTGCGGTACGGTACTGTCCGGTGATGATCTTGAAAGCATGGGAGAACATTCGGACATTGATGAAACCGAAGCGGAAGGTAAGAAACACCCCTCCTACTACCAGCCAGGCAACGATGAAAGGCATACTTGTACCTTCAACCTGCCCGAAAAATATATCAAAAAAGAAGACGGATGCCAGAATACTATTGATCTGATCAAAGATACTGTCCATAAATAATTCTCCCCAAACTGTAATGGATTATTATACACTTTCCGGCATAAAGTAGCCTATATTTTGGTTTTTTTACATTTTTTTGCAAAATCTATTGACAAATCGAAACCTTTTGACTATAATTGCAGTCCTTTTTAAATCTGATCTTCTTAGATTTGAGGTAACGGAGTGTAGCGCAGTCTGGTAGCGCACCTGGTTTGGGACCAGGGGGTCGAAGGTTCGAGTCCTTTCACTCCGACCATTTAGATATTTAAAATCGATAGTATAATAAAACAATTGTATGGTGGACGTAGTTCAGTTGGTAGAGCACCTGTTTGTGGCACAGGTTGTCGCGGGTTCGAGCCCCGTCGTCCACCCCATATTGGTAATGAAGAGAAAACCTTTCTACCAGTGAAGCGCTAGTAGCTCAATTGGATAGAGCATCAGACTTCGGATCTGAGGGTTAGGGGTTCGAGTCCTCTCTGGCGTACCACTTTTTTTAATTTTATTATACTTATACATGCACTCGTAGCTCAGCTGGATAGAGCACCCGCCTTCTAAGCGGGCGGTCTCAGGTTCGAATCCTGACGGGTGTACCACCTTATTTTTGTTAGGTTATTTGTGCGGATGTGGTGAAATTGGTATACACGCCAGACTTAGGATCTGGTGCTTTACGGCGTGGAGGTTCGAGTCCTCTCATCCGCACCATCTACAAAGCCCTTATACAAGGCATTTAATCAACTTTTAAAACTGTTGGGTAACACTAAAGGTAACACTACTTATTTTAAAAATGGCATATTATTGGCTTTTTTTATTAATACTCTCTATTAAAGCTCTCTAATAAACTCTTCAATAATTTCTTTTACCTCCGGAACAATTTGAATTTTTACCATATCAAGATCATCACTACTGTTATCTGAAAGTATAAGTACTTCATTATTTGTTTTAATGAGTAACTCTTCTTTATTGTAAGGCGTTGCATCATCTTTCAAGAAGTATGCACCGCCTCTTAATGTTGCTACCAATATCTTAGGTGCTTCGGTTTTGGCTGCTTTTATCTCAAGGGTTTCTAATCGTTCAATCTGTTTTTTCATTTAAACTTCTCCTCTAATTTAATAATACGATCTTCAAGTTCTGTGACTTCATAGGCTTTTGTGTATGAGTTACTAACTGCTTCTATCGTTCTTAATTGACTTTCATTGATTGCACCATCTGCATATTGTTTAGTAGCGGTTGCCAAATTGTCTAAAGCTTCTTTTGCTGTGGTTGGTTTCTTGATGTCCACAAGTGGAGTAAATAAACATAATCTTTTGACTAATAACTGTTGATTAGTAGGGTTACTCTCTAAACTTTCAAGTATGGACGATGTAACCTTTTTTGACAGTTCTAGCTTTCCTCTATGAATAGCTTCTTTTAGCTCTTTATTTGTAGAGAGTGTCTGTGTGGCTATGTTCAAGGATTGACTAATCAAAATATTGTTAAATCCTTGTTTTGCCAGTTCCTGCACTTGTGAGATTATCTCTTCTGTGACTTGTGTTTTATGTCGTGTTTTTGCTTTCATTTTATGCCTTAAAAAGTGAATTAATAGCAAAGTGAGATACTGACGCTCTCACCGTGCTTAGATGAGGTTTTGTGTGATTTTTTAGTAGTATTAACCTATAAGGATTAAATAGACTGTATTTTCACACTTAAACCAGTAGCTTTTTTAATAGACTTTTCCATCTTCTGATATGCTGTTTCAATGTCCTTGAAAAGTAACTTTTTGAAGTAGCTACCCTTAAAGACAAACTCCAGTCTATAAAGTGGATAATCTAATCCTGCCTGTACTTGCTTATTGTAGATTTTAATATCCATCTTCTGATTGACCTTTTTCTCTTTGGGTGTTTTGTAGTAAGTTGTGTTAAGCTCATGGTCTACACCATCATATGTTCTTGGTCTGTACTTTTTTATCGTGTCCATAACTCTCTTGGGTATCTTGCCCTCATAATCAATGGCTATGTCTATCCTCGTAACTCTTACGTTCAATAATTGACTCTTCAACTCCTGCAAGTGCTGCATAAGATGCTCTGATCTCTCATTGTAGCCGTGAAATCCTGCAAACTCCACCGTTTGACTCTTGGGGGTGACTGCAAAGGTTTTCAGAGGAAGAGTCAAGCCTAAGTGTGTATGTATGATCTTGGCTTCAATGATACTTCGTTTCAAAGATTTACCAAAGGCACTACTCCACACTTTAGGCTTAAATACACTTTTACTCTTGACTGTTTCTATGCTATAATCTTCATGATGTATAAAGAGTGCTTCCATAGCTTCACTTGATAGGTTTAGAGAGTCAATGTTGGCTCTCTTGTACCTCATCTTATTTGGACTTCACACCCATATTATCAAGGTATTTTTTTGCCCGTTCCCGTTGATGATCTGCGATAAATCTAAGCTTTACTTTCGCTTTGCCTTTCCTGCCCCATTCACTTGTAATCAAATCTTGATATTCAAGCTCCACAAAGTATTGGTTTGCATTTGAAACGTGGCTAAAGTCTGTAGCTGTGAGTTTCAGCCCCGTATCATATAACTTTTTTAAGAGGTTGTATTTGTGTGAAGATGCATTCATGATGCCACCTCAACTTTATGCTCATTCAGCCATTGGTGAATATCATCACGGTTGTACCTGATATACTTTGCTCCTATTTTAGAAAATGGAATTTTTTTAAGCATCCGATACTTCGCTTGGCTACTTTTACTTATCTTAAATTCTGCCTGTAATTCTGTTGGCGTTAGCCATAATTTTGATGTTTCCATTATTGTTACCTTATTGGTAAGATAACCTCGAGGCACTATCTTGTTAGAGATAGCTAGAAACATCTCTATAAGGATTGATCTTCTTCCTTAATGCTTCCTATTAGTATTCTACAATAGATTAATACGTGTAAATTCCATCTATAAAATAGGTTAAAAGTAGGGTGTAGAATAATGAAGAAAGTTAAAAAAATTAGGATTTTTTATAGTATGCTTTTTCAACTGCTTTAACGCTTATGTTTAACTCTTTTGATATTTGCCTAAAGACTTCTATTTTTGTTTTATTTATTGAATAATACTCTTTGAATAATTTTAATATTTTAGTTTGTGGTGTATAGGCTCTTTTATTTTGGGCATGTTTTTTTATATTATTTTTTTTACCTTTACAACTCTTTGAAATAGAGTTTTTTTTAGTATCTGCTGGATCTATTGAAGAAATTGGATTTAATACAAACCTTGTACAATCATCCAACGTACAATATTCTTCAATAATAGTCTGTATATCATTTTCTGATAATATGATTTCTCTATCTTCTAAAAATATTTGATATTTTGTACCCCCCTAAATAAATCATTCTATGATCTCCTCCTCTATAATTTCATCAACCTTAATAAGCCCAATTTGGCTACTTTTATGATGATTGATGCTGAGGTACTTGTTTATCGTGTTCGGGTCTTTATGCCCCAGTATGCCACTTAGGGTAATGGCTTCTATGCCTTGCTCTGCAAGTGCAGATACTAAGATATTTCTCATGTAGTGCATAGAGAGAGTATCAAGCTCCAGAAATTTTTTGAGCTGTCGCATCTGCCTATCAATGTTTACAATCTTTTTACCCGTTACTGGACTCTTGAATACTAAGCCTTTTCTATCATCTTTAATGGCTTGTAATGGCTCTATGAGGTAGGGCGGTAACTGATACTTTTGTTGATCGTCTGTTTTGGTATCTTCTATCCAGTAGTAGTTATGTGTAAAGTCTATGTTCTCCCATTTAAGAGAGAGTATCTCTCCCTTACGCCTACCAGTGAAGCCAAAGAGAAATAAAGCCCTGTAGTAGGGGTTATCATGATAATAGGCGTTAATCCCTGCATACACCTTTTTAAAGAGGTCTGTAGCGTTGGTGACTATCTTCTTTTGGCTTGGAACTTTTACCGTTATACCTAAAGAGGGATTATCGCTTAAATACTTGTTTGTGACTGCAAATTTAAAAAGAGGATTAATTACTTCCATAACACTCTTTCGAGTTCGTGGGCTTAGTCCTTGTTTGGCTAATTCATTGAGAATGGCTTGTATGTCCATTTCTCTTATTTTCTCGATTTTCTTTTTTCCTATTTTCTTTTTATCAAATATTCTTTGTCTTTTTTGTTCTTCTTCTGTAGGCTTTCTTGTAATTTTCTTTGGCGTACTATCATCATTTTTGGACGCTCCAATATAATGATCGTAAATGTATTTCTTTTTGTGTGTCCATTGCTTGGAAGTGTCCAGAGTTTCAAAGTAGAGATCAAAGAGTTTGTCTAAAGTAACTTTGTCGGTTGAGGTGTAACCTGCTTCTAAATCTTCCTTGTAAGCATTAAGTAGCTTTCCTGCATCTTTGGGGCTTAGTATGACTGTACCATTCTTCTTAGAATAGCCTAATATCTTAGTATAAATCTTCTCATCTATCCTAAATCTTGCAAGATATTTACGCCCTTTTTTTGGGTCTGTTTTGATGCTCTCATACAGATTTGGTACTTCTATTACTTTTCCACCTGCTTTATAGGTACTTTTTCTAAACTCACTAAGTTTAATAGCCATAAGTACACCGCCCTTTATAGATAATTCAATGGGTTACACTGTGGGTAACACAAGTCATTGGAATTATTATACATTAAAAGGAATTAACAAAAACAATAAATACCGTATACAAGGGGTTTTTGGCATTATAAGAATTAAAAAATATAATAGGATAATAAGTTCGAGTCCTCTCATCCGCACCATCTACAAAAATCTAAAAAACACATTTAACCAGAATCTTCTAAAACCTTTTCAGCCTACCTAATTTCTAAAAATCATTGTATAATAATATCATAGAGATCATCAATAGGATAATAGAATGGATAAGAGTTTTTTAGTATTTCTTGCAATTGGGTTGGCCTTTCTTTACTTTATCACCCACTTTGTCGGGGGTATTCAGGAAGAGGATGAGCGTTTTAGGAACAATACCTATGAGCAGGAACACAAATATGATACCTATAAAGGCATGGACAGCGTGGGACGTGCCGTACTTAATGTGGAAGGAGTGGATACCGCTACACAGATTGGTGCCTGGAACGAAGGCTCACTGAAAGAGGAGTTCCTTGATCTTTACCCGGATTTCTCACTGATGAAAGATTTCATCAAGAATCGTGTCCATGGTGAACCCATTAAAAGTAGACTCCTGAAACATGTGGATGATGTCGAGACCAAATTCTTTGCAGGGGAACTAACCACTGAGCAGGCTAAAGCTGCTCTTGCATCATTCAAATAATCTTTTTTATCTAAAACAAGAAGGGCATCAGCCCTTGACAATCTTCTCATGCCATTCAAAAAGTGTCTTTTCAAACCCGATCTGTTCTGTTTCATAGAAATACATCGGGACAGACAGGTACTTCTGCGCAACCCACCCCCCGAAATTATGCGGATAGAGATAACTTTTTGCATGGGTCTTGATGTGATCCGGAATAGGGTGTATCTCCCCATTCTTTATAACTTTCTGCGCATTGTTGATGGCTTTATAGGCACTGTTCGACTTGGGCGAGGAGGCCAGGTAGATCACCAGTTGTGATAGCGAGATACGCGCTTCAGGATATCCAATGTGTTTCACGATATTCAAGGTGGATGAGGCGAGATTCAGGGCAGGGGGGTTGGCATTGCCTATATCTTCACTTGCCAGTATTGCCAGCCGTCTGGCAATGAACTCTGCGGGCTCCCCTCCCTCTATCAGGCGAGCAAGGTAATAGAGTGCCGCATCGATATCGGAGCCTCTAATACTTTTGATCATGGCCGAAGTGAGTTCATAATGACTTTCACTCTCACTGCTTCCTGCCTGCATGGCGTGGGGGCGTATTTGTTTGAGTGTTTCCAATGTAACGGGGGTGGCAACCATTTGTGCACTTTCAAGCAGATTCAGCATCGCTCTGACATCCCCGCCACTTGAAAAGACCAGGTATTCCACAGCATCTTCTTCTACATCCATTGCTTGAAGTGCTATGATCTTGGCCAAGTAATCCTGCATCTCTTTCTGCTTCAGGGCTTCAAGTTCGAAAAGATGTGAACGGGAACGCATAGCCGCCGTCAGGGAATAGTAGGGATTCTCCGTAGAAGCACCGATAACCAGGGCAGCATTATTCTCCATGAAAGGAAGCAATACCTCCTGCTGATTCTTGCTCAAACGGTGCACCTCATCGATGAAGATAAGAGGTTTCTGCAGAGCATTGGCATACTCTTTGAATATCTTGCGCAAATCATCAATCTTGAGGGTGGTGGCATTCATTTCGTAAAAAGGTCTACCAAGCTGTGTCGCGATGATACGTGCGAGGGTAGTCTTCCCACAGCCTGGAGGGCCATAGAGAAAAATATGGGGCAGGGCATTTGATTCTATCAGTTTTCTCAATGGTGCATTTTCACCAAGAAGATGTTTTTGCCCTATCAGTTCATCAAGTGTTTTGGGACGATATTTGAGCGCAAGATTGACCATGGTTTAGTCTTTTTTGGCAGACTTTTTGTCTTTTTTGTTGGCTTCTTCCTGCTTGAGGGCATTGGCTCGGTTTTTCACTTCGGTTTTCTTTTCCGCCTTGAGCTGCTTCATGAACTTGTGCAGGTCATCGTACTCCTTACGTGAAAAGAATCGTGTTTTGTTCGTAGGAAGGTTGTTGAGCTCTATCCCGCCGTATGCTACGCGCTTTAAGTCAAGGACTTTGGCATCAAAGTGTCCGAAGAATCGTCTCAGTTCCCGGTTTTTTCCTTCCGTAATTGTTACACGGAGCTTGGTATAGCTCTTTCCTTCGGAGCGGATCTCGAAGTGCGCAAAGGGGGCGAATTCCATACCGTATATTTTACTTTTTTCATGGCCTCCGGCTCTTGCATCGTCCAGGACCAGCCCCTCGTTCATCGCCGCAACCATCTCCTGTGTGACAGGTTTATCGATCTTGAGGTTGTAGGTACGCTCCAGATCGCTATCCATAAGCGCCGTAACAACTTCTACAGAGTCCGTGAGGATCAAAAGTCCTTCTGAGGCATAGTCCAGCCTTCCTACAGGCACAAAATGCCTGAATTTGCCCGGAAGCTTGTGGTAGATGGTTGCACGTCCCCGGTCATCCTTTTTAGTCACCAGCACCCCTTTGGGTTTGTTATAGACAATGACGGTTATCTCGTTGCTTGGCTTGACCGGTCTGCCTTTGACATAGATATGGTCACCCTCCTGCACATCATAGGCAAAATCCCGAAGTACTTTTTTATTCAGCGTGACTTCTCCCTCTTCGATCAGCCTGTCGGCCTCACGTCGTGAGTATTTTGTGTGGTGTGCGATGTATTTATTCAGTCTCATATGTGTTCCTGTCTTGTTTATCTGCTTTTGATCCCCGCATTGACAAGGTCATGGATATGCAGTACTCCGATGATCTTTCCGGCTTCATCCGTGATCGGCAGAAGCTGTATACGTTCATTCTCTATAATTTCCAATGCTTCACTCGCAAGCAGCTCGGTATTGCTGTAACTCTTGGGGTGTTGCGTTGCATAGTCAACAACAGGCTGCTCCATACTGAAATCCTCACGCATCAAGGCACGCCTGAGATCACCATCACTTAGCAAAGCGGTGAAAGCATCATTTTCATCTACAACGAGTACGGTACCGAGCTTCCCTTCGCTCATAGCCACTACGGCCTCTTTGAGTGGTGTATTCTCTTTGATCACAGGAAGGTTTTCCGTACGCATCAGGTCTTTGATCTTGACAAACAACCTTTTACCCAGGGAACCTCCCGGATGGAATGAGGCAAAATCCTCTTTTCTGAATCCTCTTTTGTGCATCAGTGCGACCGCAAGAGCATCTCCGAGAGCCATAGTAAGCGTTGTTGAAGTTGTCGGGGCTACATTGAGCGGACAGGCCTCCTTCTCCACAGAGATATCGATCCAGACATCCGCATAACGTGCCAGTGTCGAATCGGCATTGCCTGTCAGGCCGATCAGTTGTATCTCAAAGCGTTTGATATGTGGCAGTATCTTGGTCAATTCTTCACTTTCTCCGCTGCTGCTGATCGCAAGCAGTGTGTCATCCTTTCCAATCATCCCCAGATCACCGTGCAAGGCTTCAGTAGGATGCAAAAAGAAACTCGAAGTACCCGTAGAGGCAAAGGTGGCTGCCATTTTGGCACCGACAAGACCGGATTTCCCTACCCCCGTAACGATCAGCTTGCCTTTGGTGGAAAAGATCGTCTCTATCACATCCAAAAAATTCTGGTCAAGACGCTCTGTCATGGTCAGCAGGGCTTCTGCTTCCGTCTGAAATGTTTCCTGTGCGATTTGAATAAGATCCATGCTTCTGCTTTAAAATTAAGATATGTATTTGTGATTATAACATAGGGGCACATCTAATAACCCTAGATGCTCATAATGGATTTTGCAAATGTAAGATTTTGCAAGAGGCTTTCAAGTCCTAGCCAAAGCTAAGACGAAGTAAGCATCTTGTGAAAGATTGCGTTTGCAAAGTCCACCCTCTGGGCATTTCCAGCTTTCGCCTATACGTTGTTACTCTTTCTTGACTTAGCTACGGCTAGGCCTGCAAAAGAGTGCCTAGTCTAGACAAAAGCTGGTAATGTTATGAACATCTGGGGTTATTAGAGGTGCCCATAGATGTAAGCCGGGGCACCCCTTACCCCGACAAATGAGGATTATACGATAAAGACCGTAGGGATGATGAGCGGATAGCGCTTTTTGCTGCGGATCACATGCTTACGCACTGCATTACGGATCTCGTTCTCAACATGGATATGGTCCTTCAGGCCTTCTCCTTTCATATTGAGAAGCATTGTTTCAAGCAGTAGTTCGATCTCTTTGGCGAATTTCTTGTCTTCTTTGTCAGGAACAAGGCCATGGGTATAAACCACCGGTTTACCAACCATTTTTCCGTTACTCTGTGCAATCTGCGCCACAATGGTCACAATACCGTCTTCCGCCAGTTTCTGTCTGTCGAGCACTACATCGTTCTCGATCGTCATATTGTTCTGGTTGTCGATATAAGTCTTGCCTGACTTGACCGTTTTGACCTTCTTGAGGTACTTTGGTGTGATCTCGACCTGGTCACCATCACTCATGAGAAGGATATTTCTCTCATCCACACCACAGCTTACCGCAGTTTTCGCATGCTTTGCAATGTGATTGTACTCACCGTGTACCGGGAGGAAAAACTTTGGCTGTACCAGTCTAAGAATAAGTTTCTGCTCCTCCTGTGCTGCATGTCCGGAGACATGGATATCGGAAAATTCTCTGTAACGTACCGTCACACCTGCTTTGACCAGCAGGTTCATCAGTTTGGAAACGGAAGCTTCGTTCCCCGGAATAGCCGAAGCGGAGATGATGACGGTATCGGACGGCTTGAGCTTGATATGTCTGTGTTCATCGGTCGCCATACGATTCAATGCCGCCATGGTCTCCCCCTGAGAACCTGTAGTAACGATGAGGACTTCATGGTCTGCATATTTTGGTACTTCATGTACCTCGATGAAATGTTTATCCTCAATATCTACAAAGCCGAGTGCACGGTTGGTTTCGACATTTCGCTCCATGGATCGCCCGATCACACAGATCTTTCTTCCGTGCTTCACCCCACGTTCCATCGCCTGGAAGATACGGTGGACATTCGAGGAGAAAGTCGACATGATGACCCGTCCTTTGGCCATTTCGAAGAGTGAATCGAAGGTTTTACCGACCACTGTCTCACTTTTGGTGAATCCGGGGTTGTGTGAGTTGGTGGAGTCCGAGAAGAGGCAGAGTACCCCTTTGGAACCATAGTAGGCATAACGCTGAAGGTCCATTGTATAGCCGTCCACAGGCGTATGGTCTACTTTGAAGTCAGCCGTGTGTATCAAAGTACCTGCCGGTGTTTCTATTGCCAGAGAACAGGCATCGATGATTGAGTGTGTATTATGCATCCACTCGATCTTCATATCACCGATAGTATACTGTTTTCTCTTGGTCACAAAATTGAAGTATTTCGCATCTGCTTTGAGCCCATGTTCATTGAACTTGTTCTCGATCATCGCCAAAGCCAGTGGTGTACCGTACACTGGGAACTTTAACTCTTTAAAGAGGTAGGGCATTGCACCGATGTGGTCTTCGTGCCCGTGCGTGATCACGATCGCTTTGATCTTGTCTTTGATCGCATGCAGATAGGAGAAATCCGGTACCAGGATGTCTACCCCGTGCATTGTCTCATCTGGGAAACTCATGCCCACATCAATGACGATCGCAGTACTTTCCGTTTCAAGTACCGCCATATTCCCGCCGATCTCGCCAAGTCCTCCAAGCGGTGTAAAACGTACCTTTCCCTTGGAATTGATGTCGATCTGCTTCCATGGTGCCATTCTGGCTTCCTGGACACGTCTGTTCTCTTCCATGGAAGCACGCATCGCATCATTTACTGTCGTGACATTCTTGCGTTTGTTTCTGTTCTTGTTCTGATTGCTGTTTTTATTCTGACCGTTATTGGGTTTTCTGTTTTGATTATTCTTTTGATTCGGGTTTGGTCTTCTGTTCTGGTTGTTTCCCTGGCCTTCAGAAGCATTCTGCTGTCTGTTCGGATTTGGTTTACGGTTTTGGTTGGGCTTTCTGTTGGGATTGTTACCCTGTCTATTTTCGCCCTGGCTGCTCTCTGTTCTGTTCTGTCTGTGGGGGTTGGGTCTTCTATTGCGCTGAGGTTTGTTTTCCTGCGCTTTATTGTCCCCTGTTTTTGGCCCTTGATTTTGAGAGTTTTCGCTGTTTGTTTTGTTGTTTTCCATCTAAATTATCCTTTAATTCATTGTATAAGTGATGATAAATAGATGTCCCAGCTTCATGAGGCCGCATCGTGGAAGGAAGTTCCAGTTCTGCGAAAGTCTTTTCTACCAAATCTTTGGGAAAAGCCGTCATAAGATTTTTGGAAAGTTTTTTTCGCGGCTGCGAAAAAGCGATCTTCAAGAACGCTTCAAACTTCTCATCATCAAATGACCGGTTCTTCTCAATTAAAAGCACGGCGGAAGTGACGTTCGGGGGAGGGACGAATGCTTCGCGCTCAACCTCGAAACAGAGTGTCGCCTTCCCTACGGTCGAGGCCAGTACCGAGAGAGCGGAAAACGCCTTCTCGCCTGCCTCTGCCGCAAATTTTACGGCAACTTCCTTCTGAACCATGACCAGTACGGACCGGCAGTGTTCATCCTTGAATGCTTTTAAGATGATATTGGTCGCGATATAATAGGGCAGGTTGGCTACCAGATGATAAGGCTCATCCAGTAAACTTCCCGACTCCCAACGCTCAAGCACATCCCCGCAGCGCAGTTCGAAGCTCCCGTTGTGGATAGGCTCCTCGAATTCCGACGTAAGATGCTCGCATAATCTTTTATCAACCTCAAATGCTGTGACATTTCGAGCTTTTACAAGCTCTTTGGTTAAATCACCTAAGCCAGGCCCGATCTCTGCGACCCGAAGGCAGTCATTGGGCATCGCTTGGATGATTTGCTGAAGGTAATAATCACTTTTCAGAAAATTCTGGCCAAACTTTTTACTTGCAAATTCGGCTAAATTTTCAATAATCATACTATAATATACCTTTATACCTGATGCTAATCCCCTATTTGGGATAATTTTTGTATAATTCTACCATAAAAATACAGTAATATTAGGTAATAGATGGATTATTTCGCAAAAAGAATCATCCCATGTCTCGATGTCAATAAAGGAAGGGTGGTCAAAGGTGTCAATTTTGTAGGCCTGCGCGATGCAGGCGACCCAGTGGAAGTGGCCAAACGCTATAACGAAGAGGGGGCTGACGAGATCACCTTTCTCGATATCGGCGCCAGCCATGAAAGGCGTGACACCATTGTCGATGTCGTAAAGAAAGTGGCACAGGAAGTGTTCATCCCCTTGACCGTAGGCGGAGGGATCCGCGAACTTCCCGATATCTACAACCTTCTCAATGTCGGCTGTGACAAGGTCAGCATCAATTCGGCAGCCATCAAACGTCCCGAATTCATCGAGGAAGGTGCCAAACGTTTCGGTTCACAGTGTATCGTCGTAGCTATCGATGCCAAGAGAGTCGGAAACGGCAAATGGCATATCTTTACGCATGGCGGAAGAAATGACACCGGCATCGATGCCCTGCAGTGGGCCAGAGAGGCGTATGAGAGAGGTGCCGGTGAATTGCTCGTCACTTCCATGGATGCGGACGGCACCAAAGCAGGGTTCGACAACGAGCTCAACAGGAAGATCGGGGAACTGGTCAACATTCCTGTCATCGCGAGCGGCGGTGCGGGAACCATGCAGCATATCGAGGAGGCATTTACCCTGGGGAATGCCGATGCAGCACTTGCCGCTTCGATCTTTCACTTCAGAGAGATAGACATCATGGAACTCAAACACTATCTCAAAACAAAAAATATACCGGTAAGGATATAAGATGATCATTTGTGCAGGAAAAAGCGAACAGTTCGATTTCGCAATGCCCGTAGGGGTGGGAATGATGGAGGTCGCGATCAACCTCACCCGACTCTGCGAAGCCAAAAAACCGGACTATATCCTATTTGTAGGTACAGCGGGTTCCTACGGGGAGAAGAAGATCTTCGACATCATCGAGTCCAAGACCGCAGCCAACATAGAGAACAGTTTCTTTACAGGCGGTTCATACAGCCCGCTTGACAATGTTGTTACAAGTGTTATGGATGTTTCACGTGAAACAATCGTGAACTCCTCAAATTACATCACCACAGACAAGAAGATGGGTCCCTACTATACAGCGCAAAACGTGCATATCGAGAATATGGAGTTCTTTGCCGTGATGAAAGTCGCCCAGTTCTACAAGATCTCCGCCGGAGGTATCTTCTGTGTAACGAATTACTGTGATGAAAATGCGCATGAGGATTTTGAAAAGAACCAGAAAGAAGCAATGAAGCGTCTGGATGTTTATGTGAAAGAGCGGGCACAGAAATAGATGAACAAAAAAATCATACAGGATCTCACCAAAGAAGAACTTGCAGAAAAGATCAAGCCTGCTTTCCGCTCCAAACAAATCTATGACTGGATCTACCACAAATACGCTACCTCCTTTGAGGAGATGAAGAATCTTCCCAAAGCGATGAGGGAAGAACTCGATGCAGAATACACGCTTGCACCCCTTAAAACAGTGACGGTACAGGACAGTATGGACGGCAGCCGGAAGTATCTCTTTGAACTCCATGACGGACATACGGTCGAAGCCGTACTTCTCCTGATGCGTGACAAAGAGTATCATGAAGATGGCTCTGTAAAGCACCAGGAGCGCTATACAGTGTGTATCTCCTCCCAGGTAGGGTGCAAGGTAGGGTGTGCCTTCTGTTTGACTGCAAAGGGCGGTTTTATGCGAAATCTGACTGCCGGTGAAATCGTCGAACAGCTCCGTATGATCAAAAAGGACAATGACATCGCTGCCAACCGTCGTGTCAACATCGTCTTTATGGGAATGGGCGAGCCTCTTGACAACCTCGAAGCCGTAGCAAAGTCTGTCAAGATATTCGCTGAAGAGGAAGGTATGGCCATTGCACCACACAGGCAAACCATCTCAACCTCTGGCCTCTCGTCAAAGATCGAGAAGCTTGGGAAAATGGAGCTTGGCATCAACCTGGCCATCTCCCTGCATGCTGTTGATGATGAACTGCGTCAACAGCTCATGCCTATCAACAAAGCCTACAATATCGAGTCGATCATTACCGCGGTAAAAAATTTCCCTGTCAACGACAGAAAGCGTGTGATGTTCGAGTATCTTGTCATCAAGGATGTCAATGACGATATCTCGGCAGCAAAGAAACTGCTCTCCCTGCTTGACGGCATCAAAGCCAAGGTCAACCTGATCTACTTCAATCCTTACGGGGGTACGGAATTCAAACGGCCTTCTGAAGCGGATATGAAAAAGTTTCAGGAGTATTTAACCAAAAGAGGACTACATTGCACCATCCGTGAGTCCAAGGGGCTTGATATTTCAGCCGCCTGCGGACAACTGCGGGAACAAGAACTCGAAGGAGAAATATAGATGCCTGATGTACAGATAGCATTATTGGTTTTTATCGTTTTGGTTGTGGGTGTCGGCGGAGGATGGTTCATTTATGAAGCAAACAGGGATGAGTAGGTTATTGTTTCCTGTGAAACAAAAGCATAACATCTGAAATCACCTCCACAAGAGTTATCGTGACTTTTACTTTATTCAAATTTCTTCTCCCTGCTTTTTTTAGAAAAAAGTAGACAAAAAAGCGTCACCTCGCAAGTGTACCACGATGTTCCCGGCGCGTTGCTACGCAATCTGCGTGCCTCCACATCGATACACCCGGTGCTCAGTGACAAAAGAAGCATATTTACTCAACAATTTCATATTCGGCGATAGCCTATCTATTAATACAATACATTGTCGTGTCGAACGACCTTGAAAGCGAAGCGATTCGAGAGACACGACGCTTTTTTGCTTCGTTTTTTCTAAAAAAATGAAGAGAGTAGCACGCCTCGAGAATAACTTGGAGGCAACTTTACAAACAAACACAAATTAGCTTTACCTTTTAGAAAATTTTGATCGTATGAAAATTGTTTTAGCGGTGCGTGTTTACGTACCCTACAGAGAAAATGATTTACTTCTTGTTGAAGGTACGTTCATCTTTCGGACAGATAAGGTCATACATCTGTCCAAAATCACTCTTACTTTTTATATGAAACCTATTCCCATAAGTGAAAGAAAGCGTATGTGCATGCAGCATCAGACGTCGTGCTCCCGTCTCAAGGAAGCGTTCTTCCTCACTGATCTCATCTTCGAGATATCGGTTGGCAGTATCGAATGTCGTACCATAGATCGGGTCACCGAGAATAGGATGTTTCACGTGAAACAAATGTACCCTTATCTGGTGTGTTCGTCCTGTCTGGGGGTAGCAGGCAACCAATGTGGCGTCAAGTGTTTCATTGTATCGAAGCGGTACAAAGTCTGTGTGTGATACCTTACCCGCATCAGAGATAAAAACTTTATGCTTGACTCGACTGTAGTCATTGTTGATCTTGATCTTTTCCGAGACAGAAAAAGGTTCGTTTAGCCTGCCATCCACCCAGGCGAGATAGCTCTTTTTGATCGTTTTGGCTTCAAAGGAATTCTTCAAGTGTGCCTCTGCCTTTTTATGCTTACTGGCGAGCAGCAACCCCGATGTTTCCATATCTATGCGGTGCGTCGCATTGGCATTGTCACCACTGATATGACGTATCTCGTCAAGCATGGAGTAGGGGGTTGACATGGTGTTGGGGTGCACCAGTACACCGGAAGGTTTTTCAAAGATCATAAAGTCCCTGTTAGAGAAAAGTGGACGTCTTCCCTGTGACGCCGCTTTGAAATAGACCACTTCTACTTCACCCTCTATGGACTGACCTGTATTGAAGATGGACTCACCATCTATCAGTAAGCGTCCTTTTGCCAATACCCGCTGTGCCTGCCCCTGTGTAAAGTTGAATTGCCGCATAATGAACAGAAAGGCAGGCATCTTATGTTTCACGTGAAACTTCTCTTTGACAAATGGCATATGTTCTAACCCTTATGTAACTGCTATTTTGGTAGAATAATACCAAAATTTTACAGACATAAAGGTATGGCATGGTAGAAAGATATTCACGAGAAGAGATGGCGAAGAACTGGACGATGCAGGCAAAGTATCAGGCATGGCTCGATGTAGAGCTTGCAGTGGTCAAAGCATGGAACAGGATAGGGCTTATCCCTGATGAGGATGCAGAGAAGATCGTAAAGAATGCAGGTTTTTCCGTAGAGCGTATCGATGAGATCGAAGCAGTCACCAAGCATGACCTTATTGCATTTACCACATCCGTTTCCGAAACACTGGGGGAAGAGAGCCGCTGGTTCCACTACGGCATGACAAGTTCCGATACTGTCGATACTGCCGTTGCTTTACAGATGGTACGTTCTCTCAGGATCATCATCGAAGATGTGAAGATGATGATGGAGTCCATCAAGAAAAGAGCGATGGAGCACAAAATGACGCTGATGGTGGGAAGAAGCCACGGAATCCATGGTGAACCCATCACATTCGGTCTTGTTCTTGCCGTCTGGTATGACGAAATGGCAAGACATCTTGAGAACCTCGAACAGACCATGGAAGTGATCAGGGTAGGCCAGATCTCAGGTGCTATGGGTAACTTCGCACACGCCCCACTCGAGCTTGAAGAGTACGCCATGGAAGAGCTTGGGCTCAAACCTGCTCCGGTATCCAACCAGGTCATCCAGAGAGACCGTTATGCTCGTCTGGCATCTGCCTTGGCACTTCTGGCCTCTTCCATTGAAAAATTCGCGGTACAGGTACGTCACTGGCAGCGTACAGAGGTTTATGAAGTGGAAGAATATTTTGCCAAAGGACAGAAGGGGTCTTCCGCTATGCCCCATAAAAGAAACCCGATCCTTACGGAGAACATCACAGGGTTGGCACGTATCATCAGAGCCTATGCTGTACCAGCTATGGAAAATGTGGCACTTTGGCACGAGAGAGATATCTCCCACTCTTCCACGGAGCGTTTCTGGCTTCCAGATTCATTCATCACATCAGACTTCATGCTCCACCGTATGAACGGTGTGATCGCCAACATGAGCGTGATGCCGGAAAATATGATGAAGAACCTGAACCAGACCGGTGGACTTGTGTTTTCCCAGCGTGTGTTGCTCGAACTGCCTAAAGCGGGCGTAAGCCGCGAAGATGCCTACAAGATCGTGCAGCGCAATGCCATGAAGGTATGGGAAGAGATCCAGCAGGGCAAACCGACCGTCAATGAAAAAGGAGAATCTCTCTACCTTCAGTACCTTCTTGCAGATGACGAGTTACGCAAATCTCTCAGCGAAGAGCAGATCAGAGAATGTTTCAACTATGACTACTACACAAAAAATGTCGACAAAATCTTCGACAGAGTATTCAACAAGTAACACGATACGCGGAGGGTGGGGAATCCCGCCCTGCAAAATTACCTTTTTAATCATAATATTCCTTCAAAAAAATTTCTTATATTTTCACCAGTGCCCATCCAGACAAGCTTTCAGAAAGTATCACCTTTTCTTATAAAAATATTGGCTAAAAATGATACAGAAATTAACAAATCTGCAAGTATATTTTCTGTAAAATCATTTCAAGTTTTCGCTCGAAAATGAGCGTATTTTTTAACTATCGGGGAGTAACAATGGTCAGAGTTGTAAAGCGTAACGGAAGAGTAGAAACACTGGATGTATCCAAGATCCAGAAATATACATCGGCAGCGGTTGAAGGGCTTGAAGACGTAAGCCAAAGTGAACTGGAAGTTGATGCCAAACTGCAGTTCCGTGACATGATCTCTTCCGAAGAGATACAGACAACGCTCATCAAGACAGCTGTTGACAAGATCGATATTGACAGACCAAACTGGACCTTCGTTGCCGCCCGACTTTTCCTCTATGACATTTATCATAAAGCAACAGGTTTTACCGGGTATAACCATCTGCGTGAGTACTTTGAACGTGGCGAGAAAGAGGGGCGTATCGTCCTTGGGCTTAAAGACAAGTATGACCTTGATGATCTCAATGACTACATCAAGCCCGAGCGTGATCTGCAGTTCAACTATCTTGGCCTTCGTACACTGTATGACCGATATCTTCTCAAGGACAGAAACGGTGTACCCATCGAACTGCCGCAGCAGCTTTTCATGGGTGTTGCGATGTTCCTTGCACAGCATGAGTTCGACTGTCAGACCTGGGCAAAGAAATTCTATGACATTTTGAGTAAATTCGAGGTCATGGCGGCAACCCCGACACTCTCCAATGCCAGAACACCACGACACCAGCTCAGCTCATGCTACATCGGATCCACTCCTGATAACATCGAAGGAATCTTTGACGGATACAAAGAGATGGCGCTGCTTTCCAAATTCGGTGGCGGTATCGGTTGGGACTGGTCTCTGGTCCGGGGTATGGGTTCCTACATTGATGGACATAAACATGCTGCCGGCGGTATCGTGCCTTTCCTCAAGATCGCCAATGACGTTGCCATTGCGGTCGATCAGCTTGGGACACGTAAAGGTGCCATAGCCGTCTACCTCGAGCCATGGCATGTGGATGTCAGGGACTTTCTCGATCTCAAGAAGAACTCTGGTGAAGAGCGCCGTAGAGCACACGATCTCTTCCCTGCACTCTGGCTGAACGACCTCTTTATGAAAAGGGTCGAGGAAGATGCAACCTGGACACTCTTCGATCCGTACGAAGTGAGAGAGTTGACAGAACTATACGGTGAAGCATTCGAAGAAAGATATATAGAGCTTGAGCACTCCGAAGAGAACATTACCAAAGAGGTCATTTCAGCCAAAGGGCTATGGAAAGAGATCCTCCGGTCCTATTTTGAGACAGGAAACCCCTTTCTTACCTTCAAGGATGCTGCCAACAGGGCTAACCCAAACAAACATGTAGGTATCATCAGATCTTCCAATCTCTGTACGGAGATCTTTCAGAACACCGCACCCAATACCTATAAAACACGCTTCATCTTCACGGATGGCAGTGTAGAGTCTCACGACGAGAATGAAATGTTGACAGTTGACAACGGTACGACCAAGCCTGCCAAAAAAGTAACGGCACTTGACAGCCTGAACGGCAAACAGATATGGATCGTTGACAAAGAGAAGATAGACGGTGACACCGCTGTATGTAACCTTGCTTCCATCAACCTCTCCAAGATCCATACAGCCGAAGACATTGCACGCGTGGTACCGACTGCTGTACGCATGCTCGACAATGTCATCGATCTGAACTTCTACCCACTGGCAAAAGTGAAGAGAACTAACGAAAAATCAAGGTCAATCGGACTCGGTGTAATGGGTGAAGCACAGATGCTGGCAGAAAACCAGATCGAATGGGGGAGCTATGAACACTTCACCAAGATCGACGAAGTGATGGAATCTGTCTCCTACTATGCCATCGAAGCATCCAGCAATCTTGCACTGGAGAAAGGAAAGTACCCTACCTTTGACGGTTCCGACTGGTCCAAAGGGATCTTCCCTATTGACAAAGCCAATGAGAATGCCTGTAAACTGGTTGACAGAGGAGGCCTCTTTGGTTACAGCCACGACTGGATGGCACTTAGAGAAAAGGTCAAGACGGACGGTATGAGAAACGGTTACCTGATGGCAGTAGCACCCACCTCTTCCATCTCCATTCTCACCGGAACCACCCAGGCGATAGAACCGGTCTACAAAAGAAAATGGTTCGAAGAAAATCTCTCAGGACTCATCCCGGTAACCGCACCTAAGCTTTCTCCGGATACCTGGCAGTACTATACACCGGCATATGATCTTGACCAGAACGTACTCATCAAAGCCGGTGCGATCCGACAGAAGTGGATCGACCAGGGGCAGAGCCTGAACATTTTCATTACCCTGGACAAAGCCAGCGGTAAATACCTCAACGAGATCTATATGAACGCCTGGAAGTTCGGTTTGAAGTCAACGTACTATCTGAGAAGCCAGTCACCTGAAAGTTCTAACGACGTGGAAGATCGCTCGCAAGAGTGTGTTGGTTGTCAATAATTTTATCAAAAACCCCAAATAACCTATCTAATCTCGTTCCATCTCTCCCGAGGTGGAATGCATACCTCACCTCAAATTCAAAAATAAAATCAATCCACCACTAGGTAAAAATCAGATTTCTGCCGCCATCATAAAATGATGAACAAAAACTAATAAAATATAAAAATTGATATGTGCATTCCCATGCAGAGCATAGGAACGAGCCTTTTCTTCGTAAAACACTTATTATGGTATCTGGCATCCAAAATTAGCCATTTTAGCACCTTTTTTAATCCATGGTATGGAAAATAAAATAAAAATGCTTATTCTGGCTTGTAATTTTGGGTATTTTGTAGGGTGTTGTCCCATGACAACACCTTGAAGTTTATCACGTAATTCGAGTTGTTATGATAATTCACATTTTTGGTGTTGTGAGGGTACAACACCCTGCGATTATTCTCCCGTATACAATTGTCTCGGTCTGGCGATCTTCGATGTTGGATCCTTCTTGAACTCGATCCACTGCGTGATCCATCCTACCGTTCTTCCGATCACGAAGATCGGAGTAAACATCGTCTTGGGAATCTTCAACGCTGTCAGAATGATACCGGTATAAAAATCAATATTGGGATAGAGGTTTCTCGAGATGAAATATTCATCGCTCAGAGCGATCTCTTCTATCTCTCCTGCGATCTCCATCAGGCGTGAATCCAGATGCAGCTCCTCTTTGAGCTCATCCTGAAGAGTTTTCAAAATCTTCGCACGCGGATCAAAGTTCTTGTAGACACGGTGCCCGAAGCCCATCAGTCGGAACGGATCATTAGGATCTTTTGCTTTGGCAATGTACTTCTTAACATTCTCAACCGAACCGATCATCTCAAGCTGTGCGATGACTGATTCGTTCGCACCGCCATGCGCACGTCCCCACAGTGCGGAGATCCCCGAAGAAATAGCCACATAGGGATGTGCCCCGGTCGAAGCCACACCTCTTACCACGGTGGTCGAAGCATTCTGTTCGTGGTCTGCATGCAAGGTGAAAATGGTGTCAAGCGCTCTAACCTCCACCTCTTTGATCTCCTCGTGGCCCTTGGGTCCCAAATGCATCTTTCCTCCCGGGTAGGCACGCATCATCGTCAGAAAGTTTTTCGTGAAGCTCAGGTCGATATCGGGCTGGATGAAGGGGATGCCCAGTGAATGGCGGTAAGCAAATGCCGCGATCGTCGGGATCTTTGCAATAAGCCTTCTGGCCATCTCCTGATACTCTTCCTCATTAGAAACATTGAGATGGTCATCGTAAAAAGAGGCTAGTGCCGTTACAGCAGCAGAAAGCGTGGCCATAGGGTGGGCATTGTCCGGGAAGGCATTGAAAAGTTTTGTCAGACCTTCATGCAAAAAGGCCCGATGGCGCAGCTCAAGGTCAAAATCCTGCAGAGATTCTTTTGAGGGGAGCATTCCTTTCAAAAGCAGATAGCAGGTCTCCAGATAGCAGTGTTCTGTCGCCAGCTCTTCTATGGGGATTCCCCTGTACCGCAATTCTCCCTTCGTACCGTCTATAAAAGTGATCTGCGACGTACAGCTTGCTGTGGAGGTGTATCCGGGATCATATGTGAACATACCCGTATCGGCAAAAAAACTTCGCAGGTCTACTACCGATGGCCCCCGTGTCCCATCCAAAACATCATATTCATAACTTTTTCCGCTTCTGTTGTCCGTGAGTATAACGGTAGGCTTTTTCATGACAGACTCCTTTCTTTCTCAATACTGGTTTTTCTATATACTATAATACTATCATATTTCCTTTTTGTAGAATCTGTGTGTAGTTGGCTCGGTAATTCATAAAGTCAATAGAGATATAATACACCAAAAAAGGATATATAATGAAACAGTTTGAGAATGTAAATGTGGAGCTTGAAGGCAACAGCTATTTTGACGGAGCTGTCACAAGCCGTACAGTCAATTTCCCCGACGGGAGCAGGAAGACACTTGGGTTCATGCTCCCCGGAGAGTACGAGTTCGGTACAGCTGCTGCAGAACTTATGGAGATCACCTCCGGTGAACTCGATGTTAAACTGCCGGGCAGTGACGAATGGCTCAGCATCAAGGGAGGAGAATCCTTCAACGTACCGGCTGACAGTAAATTTCAGGTGAAAGTAAAGCATGTGACGGACTACTGCTGCAGCTATTTGTAACGTATGTGATCTATATTGAATTTACTATTACACAGTGACTACACAAAAGTACGTTATAGTTACAGCAAGAAGGTTAAAAAGAGTGCTTCCTCCCCCTTCTCCCTTTTAGCACTCTACCTCAGTTATTGAGGTTTAACCTTCTAAAGTAAATGGGTGATTTTTCATTTTATATTAAGTCAGTGCATCCTCCTCAGCACTTTTTGATTAACTCCTGGAAAGATCACCCACCCCATCCGTGCATCTTCTTCGATATCAACACATCATAATGTTCCAACATATCGTCTATAGTACTGCTTGCAACATAGTAGTGTTCTTCGAGCAGTCTCATCCATTCATAGCGTTCTGTATGACTCTTTTTGGGAAGGAAGATAAGGATATTGCCTGCATTTTTAATGATGGGGTGACATCGCTTCACAAAATCCTCAAGCATATCATCCTCTATCTCTGCCGTGACAAAAACAAAATCATACAGTTTCCCCTGTATCATATACCGGGGTCTTTCAAGTGTGAACTTGATTGTTTTGACATTCTCATTTTCCCGGTATTTTTCTGATATTTTCTCATAAAAGCCAAGCTCGGTACAGTTGATCTGGTATTCATACCCTTTCTGTTGACAGAAATCGGCCAATACCTCTGTCATCTCCTCACCGCTGTCAGCAAAATGTGCCATGCGGATCATCGGGTGATCCGGGATGATCTGCAGCAATTGTTCCAGTTTTGTTCTTTCAATTTTTTTCATAGATGCAGTGTAGCAAAAAATCAGTCTAAATCAGTATAATGTTTTCAAAAAATGCATCAAGGATTTCATGAATGTTACGTAAAAAGATATATAACCCAGAATCCAAAGAGAGAACCAGTGACAGGAAGATCTTCGGCGGTGACCCTACCGGGATATTTGAACTCAATGATATCAAATACCAGTGGGCATACAACCTCTGGGAGATGATGCTCAACAATACCTGGTTCCCCAAAGAGGTGGACATGACAAGAGATGTCAACGACTATAAACGGTTGACAGATGCTGAGAAGCAGGCGTATGACAAAGTGCTTGCCCAGCTGATCTTCATGGATTCCCTGCAGACCAACAACATCATTGACAACCTTAACCCCTTCATTACTGCTCCTGAGGTCAACCTCATTCTGGTAAGGCAGGCATTCGAAGAAGCGTTGCACTCACAAAGCTATGCGGTCATGGTTGACAGTATTTCCACCAACTCCGAAGAGATCTACGAACTCTGGCGAAGAGACATGAAGCTCAAGTCCAAGAATGACGCCATTGCAAAAGTTTATGAGGAACTGTCCGAGAATCCTACAGATGAAAATATCGTCAAAGCGATGTTCGCCAACCAGATCCTTGAAGGGATCTACTTCTACAGCGGATTTACCTACCTTTATACCCTGGCACGTTCGGACAAGATGCTCGGAACCGCTCAGATGATCCGCTTCATCCAGAGAGACGAGGTGACACACCTGCTGCTCTTCCAGAACATGATCAACGCAACGAAAAGAGAGCGCCCTGAACTTTTCACCAAAGAGTTGATAGACAACGTGTACCAGATGTTCAGAGATGCCGTCAAACTGGAATGCGAGTGGGGCACCTATATCACTCAGGGACAGATACTAGGCCTGACCAATGAGATCATCGAGCAGTATATCCAGTACCTTGCCGACAAAAGACTGCATGCCGTGGGGCTTGAAAAGATATATAATGTGGAACATCCCATCAAATGGGTTGACAACTTCTCACAGTTCAATGACCAGAAGACCAACTTCTTTGAGGGGAATGTGACCAACTACTCCAAAGGAAGTCTGGATCTGGACGACTTTTAGGAAACGCCTATGTTCAGCAGAATACCAAAGACCATGGAAGCCGTTGTCCTACAGCTTCCCAGTAAAAAACGCTATCAGGAAAATCTTGACAAGCTGATCGAACTGATCGGCCTGCATCACGACAAGCAGATCATTGTAGCACCCGAAGTCTGCCTCACCGCCTACGATTACGAACATTTGGAAACAGCAGCCATGTTCTCTGCCAAGGCACTTAAAACACTGAAAAAAGAGATCAATGAACAGATCCTTGTACTCACACTGATCCTCAAAGAGGGTGACGAGTATGTCAATCAGGCCGTGGTGATCCATCAACACAAAGTCGTACACAGACAGAACAAGGTCAAACTTTTCAAACTTGGAGATGAAGACCTCTATCTTCAGGCCGGAAGAGAAAAGAAAATCAAACCTTTTGAGATCGACGGGGTGAAATATGCACTGCTGATCTGCTTTGAACTGCGTTTCAAGGATCTGTGGAAACGCATAGAGGGTGCCGATATTGTGCTGGTAACTGCCAGATGGGGCAAACAGCGCAAACTACATCTCGAGATACTTTCACGGGCCCTGGCAGTGATGAACCAGTGCTATGTCCTCCTCTCCAACAGTGCCGACAGCGATATGGCAAAATCATCTGCCATCATTGCTCCCAACGGCAATGTGGTTATGGATGACAGCAAAGAAGCCGTCGAAGGTACCGTCGATTTCAGGGAGATCAAGAAGATGCGCCGATACATCGTAATGGATTAAGGGCTCCTCTAATCACATTTTGGCTAAAATTCGCACACTATTAGGGCTAAGGATAAAGAGTAAATGATCAAAGCAAGGAACCGGCAGCATCTTGTCTCGGAGATAGATAAACATTTTCCGCTGGATGAACATGTCAGAGAAGCATTTTTGAATGTAGACAGAGAAGCCTTTGTACCCAAAGAGTTCAAACACCTTTCCTACAATCTTGATGCCCTCCCTCTGGCGGCAAGCCAGTGGATCTCCTCACCCCTGACCGTCGCAAAAATGACACAGCATCTCGAACTCAAAGGGGTAGACTCCGTACTTGAGGTCGGTTGTGGGAGCGGCTACCAGGCGGCTATCCTCAGCAAGATCTGTCGAAGGGTCTTTACTATCGAACGTATCGATGAACTCCTCAAAGAAGCCAAAGCCAAATTCTCCCAGCTCGAAATTCACAATATCTTCACCCGTTTCGACGATGGACAGCGCGGATGGAAACAGTATGCACCTTTTGAACGCATCCTCTTCTCCGCAACGGCAAAAGAGGTCCCCGAAGTACTTTTCGAACAGCTGGCAGAAGGCGGCATACTCATTGCACCTATAGAACAGGGGCCGGACTACCACATCATTACACGTTTCTACAAAAAGAACGGACGCATCACTTCCGAGACCATAGAACCCTGTCTTTTTGTACCGGTACTTGACGGTACACAGAAGTAAACACTCCCCCTGACTTTCCCTTTACACGATAAAATGTAAATGTCAACCTTTCATAAAACTTATGCTATGATTTATAAAACTGTAAACAGGGAAGCGTATGGAAAAATTGATGAAACCTGCGGAGTATGCCAAAGAACTCGGTATTTCAAGACAGGCGGTTTACGCAAAGATCAAACGGGGCATACTGACAGCGAAGAATGTTGACGGTAAACTTTACATCGTTGTTGACAAAGAAGCCAAAAAAGAGAAAACACCTGCAGCTTCCGAAATCAAAAAAACGACAACTTCCAAATCTGCCACAGCAAATCCGGCAGACAAGCAAACGGACTATAAGGCACTGCTTGATGCCAAAGATGAAACGATCGCCGTACTCAAAGATACGGTCAAAGACCTCAAAGAGAGCAACAAGCAGATCTCGACCACTCTCAGAAGCGAGATCGACCTTCTCAAGGAAGCTTTCCATGAAATGCGTACACTCTATGTCCACCAGCTCGGGCATACAGAGAACAGTGAAGCCATTGATGTTGAAGAACATGAAGCCACCCCTGAGGAATCTCTGGTAGAGGAAGCATGGATCGGTATCAAGAAGTTCTTCAAACAGCTGGGTATCACCAAAGAGAAACAGCAGGAAAAAATGACAAAAGCACTGAAAAAAGCCTACAAGAAAGGCGATAAACGTCTGGCCAAAGAGAAAGGCAAGATCAAGATCAACACTGCTGTAGACTACAGGGATCTCATAGACTGATGCAGCTTCTCAAGCAGTTCTCCAAAGAGTACAGCCTCTTTCTTGCCATAGTCACTTTCATAGGTATCAGCCACTTCGAACACACCCTGGTACAAAGCACGGCAGGCAACCTCATCGGACTTGGTATCCTTTTTGTGGTCATCATCTATGCAGCCATGTCAGTTGCACACCATGCAGAAATGCTTGCAGAGAAGTTCGGAGAACCCTACGGTACGCTTATCCTGACCATGTCGGCGGTGATCGTGGAGATCGTCATCATTGTCATAATGATGATGCATGCACATAATCCTGATCTTGCCCGTGACACCATCTACTCGGCAATAATGCTTGACATCAACGGACTTCTGGGACTTGCCGCTATCATTGGAGGCCTCAAGTACGGCGAACAGCCCTACAATGTCGACTCATCCAACTCATACCTCGCCATGCTCCTGACCGCCATTGGTGTGGCTATGGTACTGCCCGAGTTCATTGACCCTGTATATCACAACAGATTCATGATGTTTAATGTCGTGGTCTTCATTTTCCTCTATATCATCTTTACCCGTGTACAGCTTATGTCACACAAGTACTTCTTTGAATACAAAGGAGAAGGTCACTGTGAAGAGGGAAAAGAATGTGAAGTGCACCCCGAAATAAATGCATGGTATCATTCCGTCAACCTGGTTATTTCCATCATTGTCATCGGTGTCCTGGCCGAGATACTCTCTGTATTCATGGGAAACACTCTCGATACGTTTGGCCTTCCCATGGCTATCGGAGCCGTTGGCGTTGCCGTCATTTCGGCCGCACCGGAACTGATTACCGCCGTAAGGGCCGCCATCGACAACCGCATGCAGACGGTCATCAACATCGCGCTTGGCGCCTCGCTCGCTACCGTGCTTCTGACCATTCCTGCCGTCATCATCGTATCGAAATACCTCGGTCTGGAACTCAACCTCTCTTTGACCCCGGTACAGACTATGATGATAGCACTGACCCTTCTGGTGAGCATGGTCAATTTCAATGACGGAGAGACGAATGTCCTGGAAGGATTCCTGCACTTCATCCTCTTTGTCGTATTTGTCTTTTTGCTATTCGTATAAAGCAAGCCTTATCGGAAAAGTGTCATCAGTTTCCCCAAAGGTTCTTCATCGGTAAAGATCTTCACTGAACGTATATCGTAACGGGCAAAATGTTCCGCCAGTTTTGCATCGTTCTCCTCCAGTCTTGCACGGTAGCGCAGAATGCTTTTTCTGCCAAAATAGGTATCGGTCTGTTCCGGACTTTTAGGATCACGCAGAGTCACTTCTCCCAGCTTTTTGGGGAATTCCTCTTCTCGATGCCGTATGATCACAGCGATCACTTCATGTTTCTGTGCCAGTAAAGAAAGATCGAGTTTTTCAAGGAAATCTCCCAGTATGAATACCAAGGAGGCTTTGTGCAGACGGGCAAAGAGATCCTTCAAAGCATGTTCTACATCTATTTCTGTACCGAGCAGAGGAGTTTCATACAGTCTTTCGGAAAAGTGTTCCACGTGAAAGAGTTGTTTAGTCGGAGGGGTCAGCAGAGTCTCTTTCCGGGTATAGCCGATACCGGTAAAGATATCCCCGTTAACCTGTGCCGCATAGGAAAGCAGTGCGGCTGTCTCGGTAAGTTTCTTCTGTTTGTCGTTATCCGTTCCAAAATAGAGCGAACCATCCATCAAAGCAGCTACCACCACAGAGAGTTCACGGTTGGCATGCAGCTCTTTAATGTAGGGTTTACCCAGCTTGGCAGTGATAGTCCAGTTGATCTTCCGGATGTCATCTCCCATCTGATACTCACGCAGCTCCGAGAAATCATATCCTTCCCCATGCAGTTTGGAGAGATTGTTACCACTCAAAAGTGTATAGACCTGATGACGGGCTTTAAGCTGGAGCGCCTTTAATGCGGTATTCATGCGAATACCTTTTTAATGAAAAGCTCCATCAAGGTATCGGCAGTGTCTCAACGATCGCACTGATAACCTCATCCGTACTCACGCCTTTGGCCCTTGCCTCGTAGGAAAGTACGATGCGGTGACGCAGGACATTGTGTATCATGTATCCTATGTCTGCAGGGGTAACGAAATCGTTCCCGCGCAGAAAGGCTTTCGCTTTGGCTGCCTTGTAGAGATCTATGGAGGCCCTGGGGCTTACACCGTACATAATATCATCTGCAATTTTTTCAAGACCGAATTTTTCCGGATCCCTGGTCGCAGAGATGAGCTGGACAATGTACTGTTCCAGTTCTTTGTCTATGTGAATGTCATAGATGGCTTTCTGCAACTGGGCGATCTCCGCTTTCTCAATTACCTGCCGTACTTCTCCAAAACCGTTCTGGGCACCCTTGCGCATAATCTCCAGCTCCTCCTCTTCGGAGTTATGGTGCACGACGATCTTCATCATAAATCTGTCGAGCTGCGCTTCGGGCAGCGCATAGACACCCTCCTGCTCGATGGGGTTCTGTGTCGCCATAACCAGGAAGGGAGATTCAAGTTTGAAAGTCTCTTCGGCAATGGTCACCTGACGTTCCTGCATCACTTCAAGCAGAGCGGACTGTACTTTGGCCGGAGCACGATTGATCTCATCGGCAAGCAGAAGATTGGTAAAAAGCGGGCCTTTCTTGATACTGAATGTATGGTCCTGCGGGTTGTAGATCTGTGCACCGATGATGTCCGAGGGGAGAAGGTCGGGCGTGAACTGAATCCGTTTGAAGTCGAGGCCGATCGCTTTGGCAAGGGCATTGATCGTAGTAGTCTTCGCCAGTCCCGGTACCCCCTCGACCAGGATATGCCCGTCACAAAGCAAACCGACAAGCAGCCCTTCTATCATAACGTCCTGACCGATGACCGCTTTGCCCAGTTCTGTTTTAAGTAATGCTATTTTTTTGTTCATATTTTCTTCTCCTTTAAAACAAGCAAAGCTTCTTTTAAATTCCTCTCACTAAAGCTTCGTCTTTGACTCAGATATTTCATATTATCTTCTCCAATACTTCCTGTTTGATTTGTTTGAAATTGGTCTTTCCTTTGCCATACAGGCTTTTTTCCAAAGCATTGATAGCCTTTTCAAACCGTTTACTGTCCACTGCCATCAGCAGTTGCATCAGTGCTTTCTCATCTTTGCAGGCTTCCGCCTTCTCTATGAGAGGATCAATCTTCTCAGCCGTGACTTTACGTTTCCATTTTAGTGATATGGCGGTCATGTAGCCTGCAAAAAAGACCACGATGTACCCCAGAAGAGAACCGAGCCAGGAGAAGTCAAAATGCAGGGGCTTGGGATTGTCTGTTTTGTCAAGCAGTTCCTTTACATCTGCCGGAGTGATCTCAAAATGCTGTTTGGGTATGGTCAACGCATACGCTTTCTTTGACACAGGATCAAAGGCATGAAGCTGGAGCGGGGGAAGGTCGAAACTTTTATCATGGGAGAGGGCCATAATATAAGTGACCCTGTATTTCAGATGATCTTTCATCGGTATTTTCTGTACAAGGGGTTTTTGCGTGAAAAGTGTAAAATTGTCTCCGTCCGGATAGAGCCGTTCCAGTACGGGAGGGTACCCCTCACCTTCCAAAATGATTTTTATTGCAATGGGTTCATAGCTTTGTGCCTGATGTTTTTTGATCTCATATGAGAGTTTGAAATCACCGACAAGCTGTGTGCTTTTTGGCAGTGCATTGACATGCAGCGGGATTGGAGATACATCGACCTTGCGGTCCTTGGTCTCGAGCTTTTTAAAATCGTCACGATCTCCGGAAAAGGAGTAGGCCACTTTCTCCTCATCGGTCACCCGCTCGACAAGATCGAAGGAGACATTAATATCCCCTGTCCTTAACGGATAGAGTATATAACGGTAGTGTATCCTGGCATGGTGCAGGGTATTGTCCTGTGTCGAGTCGATCTGCTCCACGAGGAAGGCATCGTTCTTTTCAATGCCGAAGTGAAAGAAAAGTACCACATCCTCATTGGTCTGGTTCAGGTCTATACTCAGCAGCAACGGCTCCTTCTCATACGCGTTCTGCTTGCTGATGTGAAAGTCGTAAACGAAGTTCTCTCCATGAAGCAGCATGAAAGCGAACAGGAAGAGGAGTACGACCCTACCAGGGATGTGTTTCATGAATGTATCCTTTATTGATAAGCTCATAGACCTTGGAACTCAGCAGCTGCTGTTCTGCCTTGGAATCGAGCAGCAGTTTGCGCTTCGCCTGCTCTTTTTTGCTCTTGCTGTTCTCTCCTCCGCTGCCGCTGCCTGAACTGGGCTGGTCCTCATCCCGGCTCTTTTTGCTACTCTCTTCCTGCTCTGCGCTTTTGGAGGCTCCGCTGTTCTGCGACTTGGGATGGGCAATACCCAGACCGGCGGACTTTTTGTCCGCCAGCAGGGCCACAAGTTTCAGGTTCGCTTTGGCATCCCTATCGTCTCCAAGCTGTAAAGCCTTAGTATAGTATATTTTGGCTTTTTCATACGCCTCTTTCCCGGCATAGCAGTTGGCCATATTGTAATAGAGCTTCTGTTTCACCCGTACGGAAGTGCTTCGGATAGAGGCATAGACCTTCAGTGCTTTGTCATACGCCCCCTCTCTGTAATAAATATTTCCCAGGGCAAAACGGCTCTGCAGAGAAGGTATCTCCACACTTTTGAGGTAGGCTTTCGACGCATTGAAGTCTCCTGCACGGTAACTGCTGTATGCCTTGTTCAAACGGTATCCGTCCAGCATGGAAGCTTCCGCATGTATACCCAAAAGGGCCAGGGCGATCACCAAAAAACGCACAGCGCGGGTATGCAACATCATAAAGAGCATCACAGCAAGGAAGAGCGGAACCTGATAGAGTTCCGTATAGCGATGCTGTTTCTTCGTGATCATCTCTGTGCTTTCTGTCTGTTCTTTCAGGGCCTTGTATACCCTGTCAGCCGTGGCTTCCGGGGTGGAAGCAGCAGTCAGATACGTTCCCTCTGTCTCGGAAGCCAACGCTTCGAGCATCGGATTGATACGGGAAATGACCAGATGTCCCTCTTTGTCTTTCAGAAGGGAACCGTCAGGGTTCTCCACCGTCATCCCCTCTTTGGTACCCAGTGCCAGTATCGCCAGCTTTATACCCGAACGCCTGATCTGTTCGGCAAGCCCCTCAAGGTCACTTTCTTCCCCGCCATCTGTCATCAGCAGCAGATTCTTCTCACTTTCCGGCATGGAGGCAACTTTTTGGAAAAGCTTTTTAAGGGAGGTCCCTCTGGTCAGGATATACTCCGGGTTCAGGCTCTTGAGTGCGACCTCTATCATCCGGTGGTCCGTCGTAGGAGGGGAGAGCAGCAGAGGATTGCTTGTAAAAGCGATCAGCATGATATTGTCCGCCTCGTTCTTTTTCAGCAGTGAATCAATGGTCTCTTTGGCAAAGATGTAACGGTCAGGCTTCAGGTCTTTCGCACGCATGGAATAGGAGATATCCAGTGCGATGACATATTCCTGTGCCTCGATGGGACTCTCTTCCACCCCCTCTATAAAAACAGGACGGCTGAGTGCCAGCACGATAAGGAAAAGGATGATCAGATGCACCGTCTCAGTAAGCTTCTTATCTCTGTAGAAAAAGAGAATGCCCAGGGGCAGGAGCAGCCAGAGAAAACCGGGATGGAGTATACTCATTTCCCATCTCCAAGAAGCAGACTTCTTTTTGGGTAGAGCACCCATCCCAGGAGCAGAAGGAATGCCGCCATAAGAGGGAAGAAGATCAACAGTCTCTGGTTGAGGTAGTTCTCTCCCCTGACCGGACTGGGCTCCAGTTTGTCGATCTCCTTGTAGACTTCTTTGAGCTGTGCAGCCGATGCAGCGGCATAGCTTTTCCCGCCGCTCTCTTTGGCGATGGTATCCAGCAGTGCCGCATCATAGTCCGACGACTTTCCCACCCCGATGGTGTAAATCTTTATCCTTTTTTCTTTTGCTTTCGCTACGGCAGCTTTGGGAGAGGACCTTCCGGCATTGTGGTACCCATCCGTTAAAAGGATGATCGCCTTGCTCTGTGCTTCTCCGTAGGAAAGTGTACGCATCGCCTGCATCAACGCATCCCCGATGGCTGTACTCTCTCCCGCAATGCCTACCGTGGTCATCTTCAACATACTTTCCATCGCCTCGAGGTCATAGGTCAGAGGCGAAGCCGTATAGGCAAATGTACCGAAGACCACGACACCCATATTATCGTCAAAACGGTGCTTGATGAAATCTGCCGAGAGATCGAGAGTCGTTTCATATTTGGTCTTGAAGCGGTCCTTCTCATCGAAGCCGCTCTGCGCCATCGATCCGCTGGCATCGATCGCCAGAACGAGATCACGTCCTTTTTTGTGCTGGTTTCCAGCAGCATCGTAGACAAAAGGCTTTGCCAGGGCAACCACAAGAAAAGTATAGATCAGTATTTTCAGCCAGGGCTCCCAGCTCAGCAGGGCACTTTCCCTGCCTGCCCACTCAAGCTTGGGAAAGTAATAGGTCCTGTTATGCTCTCTGCACCACAGAAAACAGGGCAGCAGCAACAGCAACAAGAGGAAAAAAGGTGAGCCGAATGTAAAATGCATACATTGATTTTATCAGCACTCTGTTAACAGGAGGTTAAATATGAATATAAGTCCAGATAAAGCGTTATATAGCGTCCGTATGCTCTCTCACAAAGAAAATCTGTAAAAATTTTGCTATACTCTGATCAATATTTTTTATTTTGGAATCTGCCCATGAAACACTTACAAAAACTGATTCATCTCTTTCTCGGCACTGCCGTCATCTCCCTTTTTCTCTTTTCAGGAAGCGCAGCAGCCAAAACGGCGGATATCGCTTTCAGCGAGAAGGCTTCGGACATGATGATCCAGGCACTGAAACCGGAACCCGACAAAAGCTTTCTCAAGCAGCTCTATACAGAGCTTTTCTACCTTCCCATCTGGATCAAAAAAGACAAGCCTTCCAAAGTAAGCCAAGAACTCTTTGACATCATCAAATCTGACAGATCCCTGGAGAGAACGACGGACCTCTACCAGAATGCCCTCTCTCTCGAAGAAGAAATGCATCAGCTCTACGACTACCCAAGCAGTATCGTGCAGAAGATCAACTGGGAGTTCAAGATGAGCCAGCTCTATGAAGAGTATGCCAACTACGTTATTTACGGCAGCATCAACTGGGGTGCCCTTCAGGCAAGGCTCTCGAACCTGCGTGTCTCTGCCATTACTGCGGGCTGGATCACCTATAAGCCCGAAGAAAATCCTCTGAGCGTCATTGAAAATGCCGTGCTCAAAGGTAGCCTGAAAAAAGCCTTTGCAAAGGCTGAACCGCACAAGTACCACTACAGAGCCCTCAGGAAATATCTTGACAAATATATCGCCATCAAAGAGAACGGCGGCTGGCCGACCGTCAACATCAAAGGTGTTCTCCGACCGGACCACAGGAACACCGCCGTACCGGATCTCAGAGAACGCCTGCTGATCACCGGGGACTACATTCCCTGCGATGAGAGTGATGAGAGCGACCTTTATGACAACTGTCTCAAAAAGGCGGTCATACGCTTTCAGAAACGCAACGGCCTGAGCGCCAAAGGCGTCATAGGCAAGAACACGCTCAAAGCACTCAACCAGACTGTAGATGAACGTATTACCATCATTAAAATTAACCTGGACCGGATCAAATGGCTGCATGAGCGTCCGGACAACAGGCATATCATCATCAACATTCCCGACTACCGGCTCTACTATGAAGTGAACGGGAAACTGAAAATGACGATGAAGGTCATTGTGGGAAAACGCAAGAACCCTACACCGATCTTCTCAAACCGTGTCAAAAGCGTCGTACTCAATCCTTACTGGAACGTACCCAAGAGTATTATCCAGAAAGAGATGATCCCCAAACTGCTGAGAAATCCGCATGCCATGGCGGGGCAGGGTATCGACATTTACACCGGATGGGGAAGCAATGCCGAAAAGGTCAGTGGCGGATCGGTCAACTGGGCACAGTACCGCTATAGCAAGACCGTACCCTACCGTTTTGCCCAGAGACCCGGGAACAGGAATGCCCTGGGGCGCATCAAATTCCTTTTCCCCAACCAGTTCAGTGTCTATATGCATGACACACCGACCAAACATTTGTTCAAAAGTAACAAGCGCTCTTACAGTCACGGCTGTATCCGTTTGGAGAAGCCCAAACTGATGATGAAAACCATCGCCGCATTCAACCCGAACTTCAAACTGAACAAAGCAGAGAAGATCCTCAAAAGCAAAAAAAATACCTACTTCACTCTCGAGAACACCATCCCCATCGATGTGGTCTACCTTACTGCCTGGGTCGATTACGACGGAAAACTGCAGTTCAGGGACGATGTCTACAAATATGACGAACTGATGATAGCTTCAGTGAGAAAATGGTGAGCCCCGTAAATAAACGGGAACTGCTTCACGTTTATAGGGTCGAAACCGGAGCGGTGGAGCAAAGGGACCCGCGAAGGCCGGAAATCAAGTCGTGAACCGCTTCACGTTTGTAGCTTCGGAACCGGAATGGTCGTAGCGAAGCGGAGCTATGAAAGCCAGAACTTTGAACAAGGCTCGGAACCGAAGGTGATATACCTTGGTACCGCCGAAGGCACAAAAACAACTATCCATAGGGAGAAACAGGTGTCAACAGAACAACAACCCTTCAAATACGCTATCGCCCTCACCGGGGGTATTGCCACGGGCAAGAGTAGCGTTTCGAAAATATTTGAGGAGGAGGGCTTCACGGTTATCGATGCAGACAGGATCGCACATCAGGTCCTCAATGATGCGGCCACTGAGGTTACCAGACTTTTTGGCAGGGAAGTACTTCAAGAAAAGGGTGTGGACCGTAAAGCACTCGGGGCTATCGTTTTTGGGGACAGTGAAAAGCGTAAAGCCCTCGAAAACCTGCTGCATCCGATGATCTTCGATGAGATCCTTCGCCGCTCACAGATCGAGGATGCACAAACGAGGCCTTATCTCGTAGATATACCCCTTTTTTTCGAAACAGCTCGCTATAATATCGAAAGAGTGATCGTCACCTATGCTTCACGCGCACAGCAGATCAAACGGGCCATACAACGTGATGGACTTTCACGCGAAGAGATACTGCGCCGCATCACTGCACAGCTGGATATAGAAGAGAAAAGAAAGAGAGCAACCTACCTCATAGACAACAGTGGAGATGAAATACAGCTCCATCAGGAGAGCAGGCGCATCATCGATAAGATAAAAAAGGATTTTTCATGACCGTAACCAAATATTCCGCCAACGGAAACGATTTCATTATTTTTATTGCACAGGGACATGAGGACAGGTCCGAACTCGCCAAAAAACTCTGTCACCGCCAAAATGGCGTTGGTGCCGATGGCATGGTTGTGGTTCTGCCACATAAAGAGTATGATTTCGAGTGGGAGTTCTATAATTCTGATGGTTCCGAAGCAAACATGTGTGGCAATGCCAGCCGCGCCGTAGCCCATTTTGCTCATGAAAAAGGCATCTCCAAAGACGGAAAAGCAGAGTTCCTGACCGGTGCAGGAGTCATCCGTGCCACAATCAATGGCCTCTATGTCGTCAGCGATATGGTCGAACCCGATATCCAGCGTGATGACATTGACGAAAACGGGGAGAGGTGGTGGCTTATTGATTCCGGGGTACCACATCTTGTCGCTATCCGGGAAAACATTGACAATTTTGATCTGGCAGAAGCACGTAGACTCAGGGAAAAATACGATGCCAATATCAATATCTGCCGCCTGGACGGGGATACCCTCTATGTCAGAACCTATGAACGCGGGGTGGAAGATGAAACCCTGGCCTGCGGAACAGGAATGGTCGCCTGCTACATCCGTCTGCATAAAGAGGGTAAAGTACCTGACCAGATCAAAGTACACCCAAAAAGCGGTGACGAACTCTATGTAAGCTACGAAGAGGGTGTCTATCGTTTTGGCGGCAAGGTGACCAAAACCTTCATTGCTGAAACACTGATATAGGAGAAAAAATGAGATTTTTATGGATCATACTGATCGCTGCCGGACTTGCTGCAGGTGAATTTGATGAAGCCGTAACAGAGTATAAGCAGGGCAACTACATCAAAGCCCTCGATGCCTTTTATGTATTGGCAAAAGAGGGGCATCCCAAAGCGCAATTCAATGTGGGGCTGATCTATGCCAACGGCAAAGGGGTCAACAAAGACATCTATCAGGCCAAGGAGTGGTACAAAAAAGCTGCCAAACAGGGAAATACTGCTGCACAGTACAACCTGGCAAAGCTGATTTCCCAAAGCTCCGACAAGACGGACCCGGGTGCACAGGAAGAGGTGAGATACTGGTATGAAAAAGCTGCCGAGGGAGGCCAAAAAGAGGCTATGAACGACCTTGCACTACTCTATTTGAAAGGTAGTGGCGTCAAACAAAACAAACGCAAAGCTTTCGGGCTTTTCAAAAAAGCCGCACAACTGGGTGATGCTTCGGCACAGATCAATCTTGCACTGATGTATGCCTGGGGTGAGGGAATCCCCAATGATAAGGTCAAAGCCTACAATAACCTGAAGCAGGCACTCAGACAGGGTAAGACAGAAGCCTCCGTCTACCTTGAGCGACTTTGCAAAGAGAGCAGCTGGGCCTGCCAAAATGATTAAGAGATATTAGAGGTACTCTTAAGTATCTCTTGGCTATAATTCCAACCTACAAAATGTGATCGCGTAGCTCAGTTGGTAGAGCACTACCTTGACATGGTAGTGGTCGTTGGTTCAAGTCCAATCGTGATCACCACTTTAAATCCCAGGTCCCATATCAATACAATTCCTGACAAATATTTTATATCTCCATTGGAAAACTATCAAACTTATATGGTAAAATGATATTTACTGACTAAAAGGGGTGTATCAATGGCTGAACAACAAATGGCATATCAGGAAGAGCGTTTTTACAGTATGGTCAGAATGAGCATATTGCTGCTATTGACTTTTCTAAGTTTTTTTATCAGTGCAGATATCTATCCGCAGATACAGCTGATACAGATGGTTTTAGGGTCCTTGATGATCCTTTCCCTGGCCTACCATGCATTAATCACCTATATGCCTGACAGCTTTGTTGCTGTCAGAAAAAATACCCTCATGTTGATGGATTTTTTTATTCTGACATTCCTGATCAATAGTCTGGGGGCCCAGGGCATCTACCTTCTGCCGCTGTACGCCATTATCGTCATGCAGAGCAGCGTAAGCTACGGTCTTGGCTATTATGTCAGTGGTGCGGTGATCGCAACAGCCTCATTGGCTTACCTGGCAACCCTTTCAGATTACTGGAAGGGGCAGTATGATGTTATCGTAGCCTTTGGTATTACCACTTTACTGGTACCTCTTTTTTATATAAAAACCCAACACAGACTGAATCAAAAGATCGATGAAGCGGAAGAAAAGATCGCTTATGTAGACCAACTCGAGGAGGAGATGAGCACAGAACTCACCGGGGTAAAAGATAGGGACACATACAAAAAAAGCCTCAGGGAACTGGTGAAGGAAAAATCGCCGTTCACACTTCTTTTCATCTCCCTGCTGCAGATCGATGAAGGCAAAGAAGAGGAACATATCAACGAAATACTTATTCAGGAGATCGTCGACAAGGTAAACAAAGTACTTGGGGAGGATGATCTTTTTGCCAGACTGAGCGGTAACGAGTTTGTCATTATCAGTAAATACCCCCGTGCCTTCCTCAGAAAGTATCTGCAAAAACTGGAAGACACCATTGTCTCTACACACAAGGTCAACGGCAAAAGTATCCGTATTGAACCCAATATCGGTGTAGCACTCTACCCTGAAGACGGCCGGAATGAGATGAGCATCGGAAAATGTGCCGATGAAGCCATGCATGCCGTCAAAGAGAAAGCAAATGTTCGTCACCTTTTCTATCGCGGGATTGCAAGCTAATTTTGGTATAATACAGCCATTTTTAACACGGCCACTCTGTGCATTTCAGCATAATCGGACTGGTCGCATATGACAGAAAAGGGTTATTGTGAGTGAAAATCTAATTGGTTACATAGACGAGCAGGGTAACATCATAGACACACAGAGTGCAGGGGAGAACTGTACCGCAACACCGATAGTGTTCGACAATTCGGAAAAAGCACTGGAGATCATCAGGCACTCTACCGCACACCTTATGGCACAGGCGATCAAAGAGCTCTACCCGGATGCACAGTTCTTTGTCGGCCCGGTAGTGGACGAAGGGTTCTACTATGACTTCAGGGTCAACGAAAAGATCGGGGAAGAAGACCTCAAAACGATCGAAAAGAAGATGAAAGAGCTCATCAAAAAGAAATACAGGATCGAAAAATATGAGATCAGCAAAGAAGAGGCACTGAAGAAATTTGCAAACGATGACCTCAAACAGGCAGTACTTTCCCGCATCCCTGATGAGACCGTTTCCATCTACAAGCAGGGAGACTTTGAAGATCTTTGCAGAGGACCTCATGTCCCTGCCCTCAGATTCCTGCACAATTTCAAACTGACCAGAGTAGCCGGTGCCTACCTCGGCGGTGACGAAAATGCCGAAATGCTCACCCGTATCTACGGTATCGCTTTTGCGGACAAAGAATCACTCAAGAATTACCTGACAATGATGGAAGAGGCCAAAAAGCGTGACCATCGAAAGATCGGTACGGAGATGGGACTCTTCATGTTCAACGAAGAATCCGGTGCAGGACTGCCTTTCTGGATGCCACAGGGAGCCAAGCTCCGTTATAAACTTGAGCAGATACTCCACAAGGCCCACCTGGTAAGAGACTACGAACCCGTACGCGGTCCGGAGATACTTAAGGCTGACATGTGGCGGACCTCCGGGCACTATGCCTGCTACGGCGAGAACATGTATCTTACAGAGATCGACGGTCAGGAGTACGGTATCAAGCCGATGAACTGTATCGGGCATATTCAGATCTTCAAGCAGACACAGAAGAGTTACCGTGATCTGCCGCTCAAATATTATGAATACGGTGTAGTCCACAGACATGAGAAATCCGGTGTGCTTCACGGGTTGCTGCGTGTCAGGGAATTCACCCAGGATGACGCGCATATCTTCTGTGCACCTGAGCAGATCGCTTCGGAAGTCCTGGAAGTTGTGGAATTCGTCGATTCGGTCATGAAGCTTTTCAATTTCGAGTACACCATGGAGATCTCCACCAAGCCGGAAAAGGCTATCGGCGACGATGAAGTCTGGGAGACGGCGACACAGGGGCTGAAAGATGCACTCAAGGGCAATGACCTTCCTTATACCATCGATGAGGGCGGCGGGGCATTCTACGGGCCGAAGATCGACATCAAGATCACCGATGCCATCGGCAGAAAATGGCAGTGCGGGACCATTCAGGTCGACTTCAACCTGCCTGAACGTTTTGAGGTGGAGTATGTTGCAGAAGACAACAGCCGTAAACGTCCGGTGATGATCCACCGTGCGATCCTCGGTTCATTCGAACGTTTCATCGGTATCCTTACAGAACACTATGCCGGAGAATTTCCCTTCTTCATTGCACCGACACAGGTGATCTTCGTTCCGATCAGTGAAGCACATGCCGGTTATGCCTACGGGCTTAAGAAAAAGCTGAGACTTGAGGGGATAGATGCTGAAGTCTATGACAAAAACGATTCACTCAACAAACGTATCAGGACGGCGGAAAAGCAGCGTGTACCCTATGTTGTCATCGTCGGCGACGAAGAAGTGGAGAACCATTCCGTAGCTATCAGGAACAGAAGGACACGTGAACAGTATAATCTAACACAAGACGAATTTATGGTAGAATTAACCAAACAACTTCAAGAAGGAAAGATTTGAGTAGACAAAACGACAGAAACAACAGAGGTAGAAAAAAGGCTGACAGCACCATTATGAATGATGCCATCAGAGCGAGTGAACTGAGAGTGCTGGGAGATGACGGCGAACAGTTCGGTATCATTTCAAGAGACGAAGCACTGAAGATCGCAGAAGAAAAAGGTTTGGACCTGGTACTCGTTTCACCGGATGCCAAACCGCCTGTTGCCAAAGTAATGGACTACGGAAAACACAAATACGAGCTTGAAAAGAAAAAGAAAGAAGCACGGAAAAACCAGAAGAAGATCGAGGTAAAAGAGGTAAAATTCTCTTGCAAGATCGCCGAAAATGACATTGCCTACAAAGTAAAGCATGCACGTGAATTCCTTGAGAAAGGAAAACATGTCAAACTCAGAGTCTTTCTGAGAGGAAGGGAAATGGCAAATCCGGAATGGGGTGTTGAGGTACTCAACCGTGTCTGGCCGATGCTTGAAGATATCGCACAGCTTGAATCACCTCCAAAGCAGGAAGGGCGCTATATCAATATGTATGTTACGCCACTAAAGAAATAAACTGTCAAGCCTGACAGTTTCCTGACTACATCATTCCGGACTTGATCCGGAATCCCCCTTTTTTATTCCGCTTCGAGAACTGCTCCGTTACTTGCATTGGTCACCAATGCTCTGTACTGTCTGAGCCACTTGCTTTTTAGCGGTTTAACGATCGGTTTGAATTTGTCTTTCCTCTCTGCGATCTCTTCAAACGTAAGTTTTGCTTCCAGGATATAATTATCTACATCGAGATGGATCTCATCGCCGTCCTCAAGCAGGCCTATCAGACCGCCTTCTGCAGCTTCAGGACTCACATGTCCGATGCTGGCTCCTCTGGTTGCGCCGGAGAACCTTCCGTCGGTAATGAGCGCCACTTTATCACCCAGTCCCATACCCATAATAAGGCTGGTAGGGCTGAGCATCTCCTGCATTCCCGGTCCGCCTTTTGGACCCTCGTAACGGATCACGACAACATTTCCGGCTTTGACTTTACCGCTCAATATACCTTCTATAGCTTCATCCTGCGAATCAAAACAGACGGCTGTCCCGGTAAAGGCCCTGTCTCCCGTGATCCCTGCAGTTTTAATGACCGCTCCCTGTTCTGCAAGGTTTCCGTAGAGTATCGCCAAACCACCCACTTCGGAGTAGGGGTTGTCTACAGTATGGATGATGTCCGTATCGAGTATCTTCGCATCTTTGATACGTTCCATCAGGGATTCACCGGTCACTGTCAGGTTATCCAGAAGAATGTCTTCACCACGCTTGCTCATCTCATGCATGACCGCACTGACACCACCGGCTTTGTTGATATCTTCCATGTGCACTGTTGTCAATGACGGAGAGATCTTCGCAATATGTGATACGCGTTTACTGATCACATTGATATCTTCAAGATTAAAGTCCACTTCCGCCTCTTTGGCAATGGCAAGCATATGAAGCACGGTATTGGATGATCCACCCATCGCCATATCCACGGCAAAGGCATTCCGCACCGCTTTTTCATTCAGGATGTTTCTCATACGGAACTTTTCACGCTCAGCCGCTTCGGATTTGGCGATCTCACAGATGCGTCTTGCCGCTTTTTTGTAAAGTTCCGTTCTCTCCGGGGTCAATGCAAGAATAGTCCCATTACCCGGCAGAGCGATCCCCATCGCTTCCATGAGCGTATTCATGGAGTTCGCCGTAAACATTCCCGAACAGGACCCGCCGCTTGGACAGGCGTTACATTCCATTTCTGTAAGTGTCTCTTCTGATATCTCGCCCGCTTCATACTCACCCACTCCCTCAAAAACAGTGGCAAGATCGATAGGTGTACCATCCTCCATATGTCCTGCAGCCATCGGACCGCCGGATACAAAGACAGTAGGCACATCCACACGTAAAGCACCCATGATCATCCCCGGAACGATCTTGTCACAGTTGGGGATAGCGATCATCGCATCGAGCTTGTGTGCATTCATCACCGTCTCAATGGAATTGGCAATGATCTCACGGCTGGGAAGAGAATAGAGCATGCCGTCATGCCCCATAGCGATCCCGTCATCCACACCAATGGTATTGAACTCGAAAGGGACACAGCCGTTCGCACGGATCTCTGCCTTGATGATCTCTGCGACTTTATTAAGGAAAAAATGTCCCGGAATGATTTCAATAAATGAGTTTGCCACACCAATGAACGGCTTGTCAAAATCTTCATCTTTCACACCTGTTGCACGCAGCAGACTTCTGTGCGGTGCCCTGCTATAGCCCTGTTTTATCTCGTCACTTCTCATGAAAAAGCCTTTATATACTGTTTTAATGAGTGGATTATAGCACTTTTATGTTCAAAATATCACTTCCTCTTTACTTTAAAAACTTTTTTAGCTATAATCTCACTCCAATTTTAGGGTAAAACTCTTTAATGGTATGGATGCGCGGGCGTAGCTCAGCGGTAGAGCATCACCTTGCCAAGGTGAGGGTCGACGGTTCGATCCCGTTCGCCCGCTCCATAAAATAAAATTTAAAATGTGTAATAAACATGGTACCTGCAATGCCCGGGTGGTGGAATGGTAGACACAGGGGACTTAAAATCCCCCGGTCATTGTGACCGTGCCGGTTCAAGTCCGGCTCCGGGTACCACCAATATATGGAACCATCGCCAAGTTGGTAAGGCCGCAGCCTGCAAAGCTGCTATTCGCCGGTTCGAGTCCGGCTGGTTCCTCCATTACAAACTGATTTTTATCTTTTTTGGATAAACTTCTGTTTCTACATACTGTCGGGAGATGTCAGAGCGGTTGAATGTGCCGGTCTTGAAAACCGGTGAGGGTAATACCTCCGGGGGTTCGAATCCCCCTCTCCCGGCCACTATATCCGTACTTTACGCACTACTGTCAGCTGATTTGTCAGTAAACAACTTCAATTTTCTATCCACTTTCAAATGTTCACCCTTGATGAACTTTCCATAGTTACGTATGATCATCTGTGTCGTTGAATGACCTACAAGCTGGGCGATCTGCATAATAGACATATCACTATGTTTAAGCATAGAGACGATAAACGTGTGACGAGTAGCATAAGGTTTTCTATATTTTATACCCAATGTAGCCAAAAGTACTCTCCACTCTCTATAATGATTCTCACCAAACCTATTTACCCTGAACCCATCGGCCTTGACAAACAACCAGAGAGACTTACCAGTAAATTCAAGATAAGGCAAGAGATCGTCCAGGATCGGAACCTCTCTTATACTCTTTTTGGTTTTAGGTGTTGTAACATTGCCATCAACAACGGATCTTCTCACCCTAATCACTTTTTTATCGAGATCGATATCAGACCACATCAAGCCCAATATCTCTCCCATGCGCATCCCGGTAAAGAAGCCTATAGCAAGATACAATTTTAAAAAACCATCCGCTGCATCCAGGATCCTACGCACTTCATCATCCGTAAAAGGCTCAATCTCCTCAACATCATGTTCTGGCAGCTTGATGTTACGCGCTACATTATTGTGGATCACTTCATGATCAATAGCAACATCGATCACACCAACCAGACTGGCCATATAATTACGTACAGTTTTAGGGGATCTCGTTTCCAGCATATCCTGAACCCAGTTCTTAATGTCAGACCTCTTTATCTTGTCGATCCTGATATCACCAAAATAAACATTAATCTGCTCAACGTGCATCGTTATTCGCTTATATGTTTTATTATGTATTTTGGACCTTAGAAATATTTCACTATAATGAGAAAACTTCTTAGGCACATCCACAGAAAAATCACCACGTAAGATCTTGGCCTGCAGCGCTGGGATCACCTCTTTTTGTATCATCGATCTATTCAATGGAGTATCGGGCAAACGTGTACTCTTTTGAACAGTCCGTCCGTAAGCCTCGTACTCCAAATACAACTTACCATTATTGCGACAAAACATTTTTACCACTTTACAATCCTTTCCAATGGATCATGGGCATACTATGATACCATATCCAGTATGTTCTGGGCTTGTGGAGATACTGTAACAGACTGATTTTCCACCCACTCAACCATCCTGGAGACTTTCCAGTCAATTCTCTTAGTTTTCGTAAAATAATGAACACCCTCAAAAAAATGAACACCACGATTACGCAACAGGTAATCAGGAGAATATCCTATGAGTTTAGCCATGTCACGCGTTTTTCGATACATTAGAATAGCAACTCCGGATCCTGGTCATTTTCAAACATTGACATAAATATATCATCTGCAAAATCAAGAAGATCCTCTTCATCATTCTCTTCAACAATTTGCCACGGATTAAAATCATCACCATAATCCTGAGGATCCTTTTCACGTTCCCGTCTCAACGCCTCTTCATAGGCCTCTACATCGAAATCGGGATGATCTTCGAGGATGAAAGATTTTCCAGACAGATCATCATCGTCAACAGTAGATACCTTTTGAACTTCATCATAACTCATTTCTTTCTCCTCCAATACATATTTTTGTCTATCATAGATGATATCTGATCCCAAAATCATCAATTCGGGCTTCTTGGTACTCTCGTTGAGGAATACCTGGAGCTGTTTGTCACGGTACAGTTTCGTCAACTCAAGCATAGTAAACCTACCATTAAGTGGACGATAGATCGAAAGTGACACCAAAGTCCGAGAAGTGTAGAAGCGAGTAATACCATTACTGATGTACCAATAGCTCAACTCCGATATCTTACCATCTCCACGGAGATCGTCAAGCGTTTTGTAGATATATTTCAACATGTACGAATAGGAATCCTGCACCTGGACACGGATGAAGTTTTTCGTGCCGTCATTTTTTTTGAACACCTGCTTCTTCTTTCCCTTTTCCCAGACAAACGATTCTTGCCATTCATCAGGTATATAGGTGCTTGAAATATCAGACTGAGGAAATGGAAATAGACGGAATATTGCATCAATCAGCCTGGCAACTGCATATCTGGGAACAAACATCGCTACGTGAACATGAGGGGTGCCATTTTTGTGCGGTTCCATAACCCGGAAGGAACATCTATCATCCGGATCAATCTCTTTGTACGAACGATCCTGTCTAATCTTGGCCAGCATTTTTGTTAGGTATTTACTGCCAGCCTTTGGAGTATAGTCATCATAGTTGTCCGTACCATCTGCATATTTTGGATTATACACCAATTTGCCGTTGATCGTTTTCATTTTGTGGTATGCGCTTGGGAGGGTGAGCGTGAGGAAGATAGTCTCAAGTCCACGATCTTGAGCATACTCAACCATACTGTATACTCGATGCTGTATCTCGGCGACATAACGATCAGCATTAATTGTAGGTGATTTGTAACAGTCAATCAACGGAATCTTGTCTCCAGCCTTTGAAACAAGATAGTGAGAGTTGAGAAACAGTTTGGCCCGAGATATTTTAGCCTTAGCCATTCTAACCCCACGACGAGTTAAACCATATTGCAGATTTTTGGTTTTCACGATAAGCTCCTGATATATTGTTAGGTAAAGTTTGACAAAAAATCCAATGAAAATCAAGGGTTTTGTGTAAATATTTTCTAATAAAATAATATGTCCACAACTTTGTATTAGATAGCCAAGACACTCCATCCTTTTTCCGCGCAGTAGCGCAGAAAAAGTTGTAGTGTTCAAGCGGCTAAGCCGCTATTATCAATGTAGACTGAGCATATCTTTCTTGTCTTTAGTAGGTTTGGCAGCCACAAAATCTACAAACATATCAAGTGTACGAGATGAAACAGTTACATATATATCAATACTATACATATTCTGAACAGAGTTCACAACAGTAAAGTCAGCAGCAAAGAATTTACGAAGAACAGGATAAGGTATGTCCTGAAAATGTTTACTGCTGCAAATTGAATCATAACACCTGATACGCAACAACTGATCACCAGCATCTGACATTTTATGAACTTTACGTGCAGGAGGAACAGCATGATCATTTTTTTTAGCAGAGGAATACTGATATTTTGAGGCATCTGGATTATCAGATTTTACTTTTACAGGATCCCCAGCAAAAGCACTCATAGAAAATTTGTAATATGCAAACAGACCACCAAACAAAAATGCAAGCATGATCAGCTTAGGGATCAAGAAAGACTTATGCTTGATCTTATCACCAGATTTATAGAGATCAAAAATCTCTTTCCGGAAAAACAAACGCTCAGACATATACTTATCAGAACGTAACATACGTGTTGTTGCGTAATAGTTGTATTTGGAATACTTGTTAGAAAGTTTGAACGAAGAGGCGACAGGTGAAACTACATACTCTATCGTATACTTGTACTTAGGCTTGATAAGACCAAGTGCCTGGGTAATAAAATAGAAATTAAAACCAAGATGCCCTTGATAAGAGAACAACCAACGAATATGTGCGAGATCACGCGATAGGTACTCTTGAGCCTCATCGCAAAAAAAAATAGAACGATAAAAACCGTCCTGCCTTACCTTTTCCACAATATGATGATCATAATCATCATGTTCTCTTTTGGCTTTTTTGAAGTAGTCATGAAGATCCCTAACCCATGTATCAAAAAACCATTCATAATCAAGTTTTTTTACATTTTCGAACTGATCATATTTGAAGCCACCAATATTAGTATATATCTGATCAAAATCATCGCTTTTGGACTTAACCAGATTATTGATCATATTGACAGCCCAGTAGGTCTTACCAGATCTGGGCTTCCCAACTACATAATAGATCATAGTATTCCACCTTTTCTGGACATTTCAGTAGCTGCCTGAACAGACTTATCCCAGATAGATAGGAACATGCGGTATGCAAAATAAGTAAGATAAAGCACTATATTGGAAAAAACGAGAGGCAAATAAATATCTGCAACCTGTAAAATACCATACGAATCAAGCATCGACCAGACAATAGCGTTAAAATCATTGATACCGTCAGACCCTATAACAACCGTAGATGAAGATGTAGAGTAATCAAACAGATCGTGAAGTTGAGTATATATGCTAAGTAGCGCATTAAATCCATAGCCAATAAATGCAGCAGCAGCCGCAAGATATGCAATTCGAGCAGCATAAATCAAACCGGCAAAAAAATTCTTAAGACTAAAAAGACGCGGAGCAATCTTCTTAACCAACCACTCTATAATAAAACCTATTGCAGAAATTAAAAAAGGCATCAGAACTCCTAAAACATGCTCATAGTATTGTTGAATTTTTTAGACATTTTTTTATAAGAACGTCGAGCGTAAGAACCAGAAAGTGTACCGGGCAGATACTCTATAATAATATATGTAGCTCTTCTATTATTATTATTACTGGAAGTCTTGAATAAATTACCCAAAACAGGCAGATCACCCAGAACAGGAATCTTACTTTGATCTCCAGTTTGACTAACTGTTCTAAAACCGCCTACCATGATAGACTGGCCCTTGTTCAAACGAATCACGTTGTTGAATGATTTCTCAGAAAGCTTAGGCAAAAGTTCCGAAGTAGCAGTACCTACGGGAAGTGAATAATTAAGCGAAAACCCCAAAGTAACCCGTCGCTGCGTTAAATAGTGCGGAGTAAGACCTAAACTCAAACCAATATCCATATAATCGTATGAATTAGTGTCCTGAGTTTTAGCATCTGAAATCGTATTAGTAGACTTGAGGTATGGAACACGATGAACATTTTTGATAACTGATTCAACTCCATCAAGCGTATTGATTATAGTAGATGTTCTGATATTGGCAATAGAGTGCTGATCCAAATAATTCAGAGCTGAATACAAAGAAAGCTTACTGTCACCAGAAGCATACGGTACAGATTGTAAATTGATCATATTGACCATCGAGACAAAGTAGTTAAAATTATCAGTAACAATTTGACCCAATGCAGCGGTATCAATACCAGTTTGATTCAATTTGTCAAGATCGATGTCAAAAATAGTGATTTTAAAATTATATACATCACGAGGTATATCCACCACAGATAAAACATTCTGGACAGCCTGATACTGATCGGGATCAACATCAAAAACTATCTTATTGGTACTTGGCAGATATGTATGCTTCAAACCCTTCAACATTGGCTTAAGCGATTGATAAACATCACCGCGCATAGTATAGGTATGATAACCACGGAATTCATCTGCAAGATTGTGATGAACAAAGTAAAAACCTGACTTAAACTGCAAACTATATCCATTTTCGCTAAGGACATTACGAAAAGCAGGCAAGAGTTTAGGAATTTTTTTATCCATATAAAATGAAACCGTAGAATTAACATCCTGACCGACTATTATATTCACACCATCGTTCTTTGAAACAATACCAGCCATACGACGTATGGATATATCCTGTAGCATTGGAGCAGATTCATTGATATAAAGCTTATTGAGATCAAGAAGATCTTCGGCATTTGATAATGAAAAAACAAAAAGTAAAGAGAAAAATAAACGCAACATACTATATACCTCCTTTGGCATCAAAGATCGCAAAAACAAAACGAATATTTAAACGAATCAATAAGATCATGAAAAAAACCGTCAACATAAAAACAATATATGGACGAATTGTCGGTGAAAACTGACATAAATCAGCTGATTTTGATTTTCCAAAAACATTGAACGTCATAGAACATGAACCCGAAGTAGGAAAATTAAGCTGATAAGTACCATCCATTTGAGCCACAAGGGAATCATAGGAAGCCTTAACATCGTTTGGAACGGAAAGTAAATCATCCATAAATACAGATATATCAGATTCGTGCTGATCAAACGAACTAAAATCAAGATCTGGCAGATCCGCAGTTGAGCCACCCTGGAGAAAATCATTAGTCTTTTTCAGCTCATCCACAACACCAGAATTATCTGATTGAATATTGATACCATTCACAGCATCAACCACATCGGAAAACCCCTGAACATTAGCATTCTTCAACTCATCTATATGATTCGTAATAGACGTAGAGGCCATTTGAATATCACCTGATGTCGATGCAAAACCAGTAGTAAGATCTGCATGCAAAAGATCAAGTTTCCCCTCGATACCGGACGTATCAATCGTACCACCAGTATTGTTTGTATCACCAGAACCAGAACCATCTCCCGTTCCAGAACCAGAACCAGAACCATCTCCTGTTCCAGAACCATCTCCCGTTCCAGTAGAGTTGTTGTCACCAGTAGAATTATTATCACCAGTAGTATTACTATCCCCAACATCAAGAATACACTCTTCTGAACCTAAAGTAGGATCTGGTACATATCCGGCATCGCAGGCAAAATCACCAAGGTCATCGTTCCATGACTTGTTGTCAATCTCCGAAATAGGGCGTGATGAAGTTTCACAATTATAATACACTACACCACGAGCATAGCTATGAGTATCGTTATAACAGGTAACTGATTCATCTATATAGTAATCTGTGTAGTATGTAATAGAGTAAGATGTGCCATAATAACCTGAATCAAGAGTAGGAGCAGTACCTGTACATGAATTTTGTGGCAGTTCAGCGGTGGACGAAACAGAAGCCCAGTTAGAGCCCTGCGGGCAGTGATCCATTATGCCTGCGTGCGCTACGCTGAATAAACCGAAAAACAGAAAATAAATCCCGAGCTTTACTACCGATCTCATACCGCCTCTTTAACCAACCGAGAAATGGCCACAAAAACCAAAAATACCACATAAAAATGAGCAAAAAGCGACATAAAAAAGTTAAACGTCAAATCATTTGAAAACGCATATATTTCCATACTAAAATCTCCTTGCAAACGAAACAATTACCAATAATATAGAGCCTCCGAACACAATGGCAGTCAAACCGATCAACAACGTATAGTTATCATAAGACAAACCAGAATCCTCCAGGACAGGCATCACAACACAATTACCATCTGGATCCAAATAGAACCCGTTCACAAAATTGCCATACTTGGCCCTACTGCGGCATATTTCCGATCCATCATCAGATCGATTGAAACACCAGCCACCACCAGTACGCTGATGAAGAGAGATAACACATAAGCCATCTTTTTCATAATAATAATCAGCATTAAGAAAAGTAAAAAAGGCAAGAAAGATCAGGATCCTCTTCATCGTGAACCCCTGGACAAATGAATTACTGCAATAACTACTGTCAATACCACAAAAAAAGAAATCAAAGAGACGAAAAGTACACCAAAATTTGTAGATTCGAACAAAAAGCTGCTCATAATATTTCCTTTTTTGTAGCATTTATGCTCCGCCGCAAGGCAGAACATAAGTTGTTAGCCGAAATTAAGCCTTACGAGTAAGCTTGATAACAGCACCGATGATCACCATGACCAATACGAAACCGATAACTGTAGGCGCAAACGAGTTGACCTGAGTGCCAGCATCATCAATCTGAGTTGACAGAGTGGTAAGATCAAGTGGTGTAGCAGCAGCCATGGAAGCCACAGACATACCAACAAGACCTGCAAGACTTGCGATGAACTTTTTCATATCTTTCTCCTTTCCTTGTTTTTGAGCGGATACGCTCGTCAATAGTGCTATGCAGCACCATCAAGCAACGTATCTATTACCTGTATGTTACGCATGAGAGCAGCCAATGTGGTATAGAGATCAGCTTCATATCTGCAAGTATGCTGACTAAAACCAACATAACGAACAAGTGTGGGATCATCCACGGTAACAATGACAACGTTATCTACGTGAGTGCAGGAAAAGAGGGTATTGAGGCTATCTACAGCAACAAGCCTCATATATGGGCCATTGTCCTGTGTGTCCGCAACAATATCAGGGAGCAAAACCGTCATGGAGACGGCGGAAGAGCGGAATATTGCCTCAATCACCTCTGCTTTCATTATGCAGCCTTTTGTTTTTTCTCGGCAGCCTGGAACGGATGCGTATCAGTGATCAGGTACGGTACTGAGTTATCACGCGCCATGTATGACTTTTCACCGAAAGTCTTAAGCTGAAAAGAAACCGTAATGTACTTGTCAAGAGATTCGCGAAGAACTTTTTCATCCTCTTTTGGGAAAGTTACTTCCTGAACGCCAAGCTTACGATGACCATCAGCATCAACATATCGCTGCTCTATAGTCACTTTTACCGATTCTTTGACCTCTCCGGTCTCTTTGTTCGTGTAACTCTGTGGAATGGCTTCGTAGATCGTGCCAGTGAGTGAGTAGATCATGTGGGTCCTTTTTTTGAGTTTTGTTGAAATTGTTTCGCATGCGAAACTTTTTCTACATTTTAAGTCTATAACAAGTAAACTTAAATATATATTAAATTTAGAAAATAATACGAAAGAGTTGAAATAAATTCGCATATTATGGTAGAATTAAATAAGATGAAAGGAAATTATTATGAAATTGAAAAAAGCTACGATAGCAAAATTGCTTGGCAACACGACCAAAACAGTAGAGAACTGGGAAAAAGAAGGCAGACTAATCATCACAATGCTGCACAACTATTTTGAGGAAGAGGATATCACAGAATTTTTGAACTCGGGAACAATAGATAAGCTGGAAAAACTGAAAGTACAAGAAACGGAAGTAGATATTGACACAATCAATACGGCATACTTCAAGATAAAGACAACCGGGAAAAAAGATCCAGAATCATTAATTTCAGAGATCAAGCAAATGAAAGACAAACACAACATAAGGAAAGCCCTACCAGTAGCAAGCTTGATGTACGCGGCAAAAGCGGCTAAAACCAACAGAACAAAGCTGATCGATGAAGTAGATAAACTGGAGATCAGAGAATCATGGAAGAACATCATAAAAGAATTTATAACAGAAGAACTGACTACGGCAGAAGTAAACCAGATCGTATTAAACCAAAACATCATTATGGAAAGACTGAGAAGAATAACCAAGTCATTAACCTGGTGGTAGCAGATTTAGTATCGGGAGCGAAGTGGTCACGAAAATACAATAGAAATTATATCTTTTTTGGAAAATATTTGCACAAAACCCTTGACATATGTAAATTTTTTGTGTATACTATGTATATACAAAATAAAAATAAAGGAAAACAAAATGAAAGCAAATCAAGAAATAACCAAAGAGGTTCTGGAAGACCTAAAATCAAAAGGAATGAAAAATGCAAAGTTTATTGACTATGAAGGAGATCGTAGAATTTGCAAAATTCAAACAAGAGGAGCTGAAAGACTACTCCTGGATTACGACTATTATTTTTTGGGTGCACTGATCTTAACAGATCACCTGGATGAATTAAGCTATGAATACATTAATGAACTAAGTATAGCAATCAGGACAGATATACGAAAAATGGATGATACACTATTCGACATAATCGCAGAGAAAGAACAGCTATGCAAAAAAATTTTAGATAGATATATAGAAATCACTGATGAATTTTCAGATTTTCTTGGGAGTGATGAATATGTAACTGATAGTGACCGCAAGAGAAAACTATATATGTATGAAGCAGAACTGGAGGACATGAAATGTCAATAAAAAAATCAGAAACAAAAAATAAAATTAGCTTCAATATTCGAGTCGAAAAAAAACTAAAAGATGCGTTTGTAGCAGCATGCAAAGAAAATGATGATGATGCCTCTAAGGTGATACGACGGATGATGAGAAACTATGTACAAAAAAATAACCCGTCGTGGGGTTAGAATGGCAAAGGCTAAAATATCTCGCGCAAAGTTGTTTCTATCGGGAGCAGAGTGGTCATAAACTATATAGTATGGCACGTCCTCTTGTCACAATATTTATATAATTACACTTATTGATATAACAATAAATGTTATATGTTCATATATTTTATATAAACTACCTGCTATAATTTTTCTAAAAAAAGGTTAACAATGATGAAAAGAATAGCTTACCTTCTTATAGTAGTATCTTCATTATTATTTGCAGAAATCACAAACATAGCACAAGGCGATCTTATGGAAAGATTAGCTTCAGATATAATAAAAAAACACAAATTTAGTGATTATGAAAAAAATGCACTTGTTAAATTTTATTACAAAGGTGACCCACAAAAACTTGATAACATTTTATATGGGGGAAAAGACGACTTCCTAAAAATGGACCTACAGGGAGAGGCTCAGAAGAAATTTCAAAAAGAAATAAATAATATACCAAGTTTTGATCTGACAAAAACATATCAGATAAAAGTTTTAGCTAATTATGATAGATATGACTTCAATAAAGAAATTTTTCGATTTTATATGCCAGGTAGTATGCAAATCGAAAAAGCACGAAAAATGTTTAATAATAAAACACCCGAAAATAACAATAATAAACAAAAAACCTTGAAAATCAATGAATACGGAAGTTTTGTCACTTTTGACAATATACGACAAAAATCAAGAGCAGAAGTAGAAAGATTTTCGCTTAGGTTCAAGAAATCAGATGCAAGAATTTTTGACAAAATGAACCCAAGAAAATTAGAATTGGACATTGTCTTTAAAATAAACAAAGCATCAAACTATGGTAAATATTTTCCTGAATCAGGAATGCGAGTAAAAATCAATGCTAATGTCTTATATGTAATTGTAAAAGATCCCCAAAGTGATCATATATATAAAAAAATCAACATAGAGCAATAGCTTAATATGACCACATTTAAAAAACCTTACATAGTCACGAAAACTGTCAGCTGTTTTGTCAGTCAGAATCACCCATAATCCACTGACATTTTATATTACAATCTCTCATAAGCCCCTATTTCAGGGGCAACTCAATATATGGTATGGGGTTCGAATCCCCCTCTCCCGGCCACCTTATATAATTATCCAACAATTTGAAATCATCCAAAAACAATCTTTCAAAAATAGTGCTATAATCTTTCAAAATTTTTATGCAAAAGGTCCATTATGTCTTCCAATATAGGAAAACTGCTTCTACGTCTTATGCTGGGAGGTTTATTGCTTTTTCACGGGCTTTATAAACTACAGCACGGTATCGGCTCCATTAAAAGTATGGTTGTCGGACACGGGTTGCCCGAAGTGCTGGCTTACGGTGTATATGTGGGAGAAATACTCGCTCCATTGCTGCTGATACTCGGTGTCTACAGCAGGGTCTGGGCAGGGGTGATCGTTCTCAATATGCTCATGGCGGTCTGGCTGACAAATTTCAAAGGGATGCTGGGTCTGGGTGCTTTTGGTGCCTGGGAGATGGAAACCACTATGTTCTACCTGCTGACTGCACTGGCTATTACATTACTTGGTTCTGGAAAATATGCAATCAGGAGGGATTGAAAGGATCCTCACTGCCTTTGGCCGAATACCAGTCCCAAACAAGCCAAAAGAGGAGCAGAATACCGATGCCAAGATTCACATAGCTGCCACCATCCTCAAAGAGTTTTTCGACCAGCCAGTAGAGTTTTCGCCCCGCTTCCGTAGGATCGGTCAGGGTCTTTTCATGCGCCCATGCCGTGATCTCTTCTCCCCAGATGAACCCCGCGATCTCCGGAAGAATGAAAAAGAACAGAACGCCGAGCACGCCCCAAATGTTTCGTTTGGGTTTCAATGACTCGGCACTTTTTCGCAGGACAGGATTCGCTGCTGTTCTTTTTACCGCATGCTTCAAACGTTCTTTCATAGCCTTCCTTCTCATAGAATTGGGTATTGTAATTTACTTTCTTCAAAACCAAGTAATTTCATAGTATACTACTCTTATAGATTTTTTAAAACCAAGGTTTATTACATGAAAGTATTGACTTCCGTTCTTTTTCTATTTTCTATACTTCTTTTCACAGGTTGTGAAAGCCCTACACCTGGCGGCAAAAAAGTACACAAAGAGTACTTCACCAACGGGCAGATACGCTCAGAATTTATCATGACCGACAACACCAAAATGAACGGGGTATTGAAAAAATACGGAACCCACGGTAAACTGACTTCCACTGTTACTATAAAAAACGGTGTCAAGAATGGTGTCGAAGTTCTTTACGATCCAAACGGACTTGTACTTAGACGTACACCGTATGTCAGGGGGGAAAAACAAGGGACCCAGACATTCTACTATCCCAACCAGGATGTGCTTGCGACCATTCCATGGCGCTCCGACAGAAAGAACGGTATCGCTGTGATGTATTACCCTGACGGCTCCGTGAAGCAGAAGGCAAAATACAAGAATGACAGGCGTATCTATTAGAGGCATTTCCAATCATTTTTAAAAGAAAAAGAGTGGCTAAGCTATGAGCGGACTTCTGCCAAGGTATACCCATATCATCAACCCCAGTCTCAGACATACCTACCTCTCATTTGACGAGGCTGGTGGGCTCATTATCAAATCTCCCGAAGTTTCCCGGCATTACATCGAACAGCTCCTTCTCAAAAAAGCGAAATGGATCACACGCTCCAGAGAAAAGATCCTGCAAAAAAAAGGAAAAACACCGGACTTTACACAAAAAAGCAAGCTCTACTACAAAGGGATCGCCTATCCTCTCAGTGTGATTCCTCATGAAAAAAAGAGAACAGAGCTTCGTTTTGAAGAGGGGGTGTTCTCTCTCTTCAGCAACAGACACGATATAGGATTGTTTCAAAAACACATAGATCGTTTCTACAAAAAAGAGGCGGAAGCATACCTGCCGGAACTGGTTGAAAGATGCGCACAGCAGATGCAGCTTTTTCCCAGGGATATCCGTTTTAGAAAAACCAAACGCCAGTGGGGCAGCTGCTCGGGGGAAAATGTACTCAGTTTCAATACCATGCTGATGAAACTGCCTGAAAATGTAATAGAATATGTCGTTGTACATGAACTCGCACATATCAGACATAAACACCACCAGAAGCATTTCTGGGAACTGGTCGAAGTACAGATGCCGAAGTACAAAGAGTGCATCAAAGAACTTCACTCTTATACCACCTAAGGAGACTCCCATCGATACTCTATACCTTTTGCTTTTTCTCTTTATTGTCCTTGGAGGTTCGGTCTTTACCTACATTTACTACCTCAAAGAGAAAAAAGAGCAGCTTGATGCCATCAAACGCGGTTTCTGCCCAAAATGCCACCAGAAGAGCATCGAGCTGACCGACCAGAGATCGGGTGGATGTTCCGGACCGAAGATCGTCTCTTTTGAATGTACCGAATGTGGATACTACAACAGTTTTTCAATGGAAAATGACGGTGGCTGCGGGAGTGGAAGGTGTGGGTAGTACCAAATGTTGAATGTTGATAACGATGACATATCCCTTTATCTTTATCAACTGTTTTTGACGCCATTTCGATAAAAATTAAAAAAAGGATATTTATATGCGATTTTCTGCGAGTACTTTGGACTTTTCCGTGCTTCCCTACCAGGAGGGCGTGACTCCGAAAGTGGTCAAACCCAACCCTGGATTTCTATCCGATATAGGTGAAGAGGGGATGCGGGAGCTTTTTGTACGTTTCTATATCTGTCTGCATGAAAGCCCGATAAAAGATCTTTTTCCGGAGGACTGGGACGATATGCTCAAAGCGGCGGACAATTCTGCGGATTTCTTCATTCAGATCTGTGGCGGTCCGGATTACTTCACCCAGCATAAAGGGGCACCACAGATGAGAAAAAGACATACCCCTTTTGCCATCACTCCCCAAAGCCGTCTGGACTGGCTTGCCTGTTTCAGGGAAGCATTGCAGCTGATCATTGAAGAGAAGCGGAGCAGTGATGTGAATATTCAATATTTCTGGAACTACCTGAACACATTCTCCATCTGGATGATCAATGCGAGGGATCATCACTGATCAAAATGTTTGACCCTTTTTTGTCAAAATTAATCGAAACTGAGTTGACACAGTGTCGTACTACTTCTTCCGCATCTTCACCCTCTGAAGATGTGTCAAAGCAATCGCCATCGCATCGGTAATATCTAAAGGCTTGATCTCTTTTTTGATCCCCAGGAGCCTCTTTACCATGAAAGCAACCTGTTCTTTGGCCGCTTTGCCGTTCCCTGTGACTGCTTTTTTCACCTGAAGCGGTGTGTATTCGTAAAAGTAGCCTACCTCCTGAAGTATCTTCAAGGAGAGTGCCCCCCTGAACTGTGCGAGTTTGAGAACCGACTTTGGATTGTAGGCGAAAAAAATATCTTCGATTGCCACTTCATCGATGGGATGGGCCTTCAGAATGATGTCTATCCCCTCTACAAGCTCTACGATCTGCTCCTGGAGCTCTTTTGCCCTGATCTTGAGAAGTCCCGCTTCTACAAGTGAAAACTTTTTTCCATCCCAATGCAGGATACAATAGCCTAAATTTCGGCTTCCGGGGTCGATTCCTAAAATATTCATTCACACCTTTGTTCACATAGTGAATAAAAATATTCACTCTCTTTTAATAGCCTTATTTTAGCCAATATAAGCTAAAATA